>CAMDHK010000046.1 GCA_945897965.1 Candidatus Kuenenia stuttgartensis
CACTTGCGTTACGGACGAATCTTTCGCCTTGGGTTGCTCTCCACCCCGCATCGCTGCGACGCAGTTACCCTCAGCTTCATCAGGCCAAACCTCCTTCTGACGGGGACTCTCACCCCGCTGACTCACGATCCTCACAGGCGCACAGCCCACCCACTGCGCTGGGTGGGTCTGCCTTTCTAACCACCACCACTTTTACTTCCCTTAAATTGCTAGAGGTTTGTTTAAGACAGAGTAGTTGCGATGGGGAAGCCCCACTGTAACTACTCCATTTAAACCTTTAGATCTTGCACCTAAGGATGAGTGCAACCGTCGCTGACGCATCCGGCTCTGAAAGCAGTGTTTTCCTTCCGTGTAATTCCGTGTTCGTCCGTGGCTATGCTTCTGCTTTTTTGCCCAACCGTCGCTCACGCTTCCGGCTCTGAATGATGTGTTTTGATTCCGTGGCTATTACTTTCGAGATTTTTTAAAACTTTGTTGTATTCTAATGTAGAGAGCAACGCTTTTTTCATGAAGCATGAAGTCTGATAAGAAAAACAAAAACGATTATGCCTTTGATCAACTATTACAAAATTCTTGAAATCGAACAAACTTCAGATCCCACAATTATCCGAGCAGCATTTAATAAATTGGCAATGCAATATCACCCCGATAGGAACATCGGCGATCCATCTGCCGAGGGGATGATGAAAACACTTAACGAAGCTATTGCTGTTTTATCACAACCGAGATTGCGTAAAGCACATGATAAAAAATTGGCTGAAGAAGCTGGCCAAAGTTTCGTAGATAATTTATACGAAGACATTCCTAAAACTCTAGAAGTAGACTTGGGCGAAAGTATCAAGCTAGATTTGATGCTTATTCCAGAGGGCACTTTTAAGATGGGTTCACTCGGAAACGGCCGTTATGAAAATGATATGCCAAGGCATGAAGTAACACTTACCAACCCATTTTACATGGGGAAGTATGCGATAACGCAAGAACAATGGCAGGCTGTTATGGGTAATAACATAAGCTATTTTAAAGGTGGAAAACTGCCGGTGAACCAAATCTCTTGGAATGATTGCAAAGAGTTCATCAAAAAGTTGAATGCGAAAACGGATGGGGGTTATCGCCTGCCTACAGAGGCGGAATGGGAATACGCATGTAGGGCGGGAACAACCACCGAGTATTCGTATGGCGACACAATAACCCCAAAGAATGCCAACTACGATGAATCCAATATTGGTAAACCCATTGCGGTGGGTAGTTATAAGCCCAATGCTTTTGGGTTGTATGATATGCATGGTAATGTATGGGAGTGGTGTGAAGATTGGTATGGGGGATATCCCAGTTGGCCGGTCGAAGATCCGAAGGGGCCAGCAGTAGGGCAATACCGTATTTTGCGAGGTGGATCATTCGCTGTTAATAGTATGAGGGCGCGATCTTGCAGTAGGATCATAAGCGCGCCTGCTGTCCGAATTCATGTGAATGGTTTTCGATTGGTGAAAGATGAATAGTTAGGGGTTAGTTCAAAATCTCGTCGCTGAGGCGCTTATTAAAACGAACTATTGATTAAGCGTGAGGAACGCAGTCCATTGGCTTTGAAGGCTACCTACAACAAAAAAACCACCGGCTTGATTACTCAAACCGGTGGCTCAATTATTTTTAGTACAACTTATTTGAGACTCTTCTTGATCTCTTCTTCAACCGTGGAGATCTGAAGATTCTTGCCTACAACCTTGCCATCCTTGCCCACCAAGAATACTTGGGGAAGCACTTGGATACCATAGTCGGTTGCGAGTTTTCCTTCCAAACCGCCTGGTTGATACAGATGCTGGGAGGTGAAAGGTGACCTTTTTAAGAAAGTTGCAGCTTCCTCAGAAGTAGTATCCAGATTCACACAAACCAGATCCAAACCCTTAGGCCCATAAGTTTCCATGATAAGCTTAAGCTTTGCGAAATCGCCAAGGGTCTGGCCATTCCAACTCGCCCAGTAATAAACCACAACCATTTTATCCTTCATGGAAGTGATATCAAAAGTTTGGCTGGGGTTTGTAAGGCTTGTGCCAGTAAGGGTGAAGGGTTGACCTTCGCTTTCCATCCTACGGATAGAACCTACTGCCTTGGCAGCCTGGGGTTTGCCTGCAAAGTTTTTGGCAATCTGGGTGTACCAGTTCTTCGCTTCGACATCTTTGCCCAAAAATTCGCTTACCATACCAAGTTGCAACAAAGCATCCGGGGCATCATCGGCTTTGGGGTAAGCTTGAACAAAAGCAGCAAGCTTGGCCATCCAATCGTTTTGGATTTTGTTGAAGTCTTCGCCTGGTTTGGAAATTCGTGCAGCGTAGTCGGCTTGCAACCCACGGAAGGATACATAACCAGCAAGGTTGCTGCCCGGTAAAGCTTTCGCAAGTTGTTCTTCAAGAGAAACAAGGCGTTTGGATGCAACCATATCGCCAGCGGCACTATTTTGAGCAGCACTGCTGAGGCTGTCTGCAAGTTGCCTAATCCATGGATCACGATCTTCGGGTTTGACCTTGGCGAGGATTTTTTCGAGATGATCCGCTCTACGAAGGTGATGTTTAGCAAGAGTAGCGCTGGCGCCACCGGTGCTGTTTGATTCAACTGCGGTATCGATTGCAGCGAGTTCATCAACCAATTTTTTCAACTCAGGATCTTTTTCGAGATCAATTTTGTTGGTACCAGGGCGAACGCTACCTTCTTCTTCGCTTACAGCGCCTGGGATTGGAGCATCAGCAAGTTTCCATGCGCCATTGACGAGAAACATTTCGCCTGTCTGCAGCCAATCGGTTTTTCCAGCAGCTTCATAAAGGATGGTACCTTTTGCAAAGCGGAAAATATCGCCTTTGCTTCCGGTTTGGTCTGCGGGCAAACATTGGGGAATACCCATTTCGACATGAAGCCAAGTGGTTTTGTCATCCAAGGTTGGAAGCTTGGTAAGTGTAGCTTGGAACTTTGCAGTCGAAGCGATCACTTGTTCTCTTACTTTTCTTGCAGCTTCGCCTTGAAGATCCAAAGTTTTCAAATCAGCTTCGGTAAGAAGAAGTGGTTTAAGGCGGGAGAAATCCTTGGTAGCAACAGCCTTCAAGATTTCCTGACTGACTTCTTCTGGGCTGATGGCTTGCCAAGAATCGATTTTAGTATCTTCATTTTCATCGATACCTATTTTGGTACCGCCTGCATTAAGCCAACGATACAGATCTGCTTTGCCATTAAAGTTAGTGTCAATTTCGCGATAAACTTCGATGCCATCTTTGTAATAAGACCAAACATCGATGCGATTATCTTCGTTCGAGTCGAAGAATTTACGAACAAGATTGCCTTGGCCATCTTTAAGAACCCAGCCTGATCCTTTTTTAACACCCTTGGTAAGTTCAACTTTGCAAGAGGCTTCTTCCTCGGCAGAAGGGGTAAAAATAGCAACGCCATCTTGTTTGGGTTTAAAAGAAAGAATGGCCGCAGCGGCGGGTGGCGCAGCAAAAGCAGGCAAGGCTGAGCCGAATAAAAAGAGGGTGCCTGAACAAAGACCAGCAAACTTCCAAGACTTCCGCATACCAAACTCCTTCACAGAAACCAATAAAAAAGCGGGGAGAAAGCCCCCTCTAAAAAGAAGATCGGCAAAAGTGGGGGTGAAAGTTGATGTTAAAATCAAAAAAGTTTACATAAAGGTTACAACCCGAAAAACGGGTATAGAGTGTACGAGCGTTTGTCAACCCATTTAATTTCAGTAGTTAAATAAATAGGAGACATTCCCTAAGTCTTTATGCCTGCTGTCCTTGACCCCCTTCATGAAAAAATTACAATTATTAATAGGTGCCTCGTAATCTAAGTTTATTCTCGGATTGTGAAGCATACCTAAAGGCCCGCAGCAAAATTGGCAAAGGAGTGCCACTCAATGATTTGTTTTCAAACGGCCCAACGCCATGCACCTAATTGCAACGTATCAGGAGTTTTTCCTATAATGCGTAAGCCTAACAGGTCAGCTGATGCTTTCTCCAACCTGTATTTTTATAAGGCTAGCTAAACCCCGAGTATCTTTTTAATTACCTTATTTAGTTATGGTTGAATTAATTGTAATAATGGCCCAGAAATTTACTAAAAGACTGCAAATTCAAAAGGTTAATCCACTTGGATAATGACAGGGTTAAAATGGTGAAGGAAGCCAGCGACATTGTGGATGTCGTTGGAAGTTACATTTCTTTACGCCCTGCTGGCCAGCAAACCTTCAAAGGCCTTTGCCCTTTTCATGATGATCACAGGCCTTCTTTTGATGTTGACCCTAAAAGGGGTCGTTACCGTTGTTGGTCTTGTGGCAAATATGGGGATGTAATCACCTTTGTGCAAGAGTACGAAAAAGTCGAATTTGCCGAAGCTTTGGAAATTCTGGCCAAGAGGGCAGGTATAAATTTAGAAAAAAAAGAAAATTTAGTGCAGAACCGGCTGCGCGGGTCAATGCTTGACTCAGTGCGCTGGGCATCAGATCAGTATCACCAGTGCTTGCAGGAATCACCCTTGGCTGCTGAAGCGAGAAGTTACCTATCCAGCCGGGGATTAGAAGACGAAATTATCAGGCAGTTCGGATTGGGCTTTGCTCCACGCAGAGGGGATTGGCTGTTGGAGCTTGCACATAACGATGGGGTAGATGTGGGAATGTTGGAACAAGTAGGCTTAATAGGCCGCAAAACAGATAAGCCTGGGCTTTACGACCGATTCCGGGACAGAATCATGTTCCCAATCCGTAATGTGCTGGGGAATACGGTTGGTTTTGGTGGCAGAATTATGCCTTCATCGCCTTTCGTAGATAAAGCTCCCAAGTACTATAATTCTTCTGATTCCCCATTGTTTTCGAAAAGCGAACAACTTTACGGAATCGATCAGGCCCGCAATTCCATTGCAAAAGCAGGGTATCTTGCGGTTGTCGAAGGATATACCGATGTGATGATGGCACATCAAATGGGCGTTGGGAATATTGTAGCTACCATGGGTACAGCCATTAATGCCAGGCACTTGCGCCAACTTAGGCGCTGGACCAGCAAAGTTGTCTTGGTATTTGATGCAGATGCCGGCGGTGAGCAAGGTGTGGATAGGGCATTGGAATTATTCGTCACCAATGACATGGATTTAGCAATCGCCACTCTTCCCGAGGGATTAGATCCCTGTGATATGTTGTTAAACGATGGGCCCGAGGCTTTTCAAGAAGTTTTAAAAGGCGCAGTGGATGCACTTGAGTTTAAGTTGAGTTCGATCCTTGCTGAAATCAGCAGAGATGGCGCATCAGTAGAGACGAAGCGAAAGGCAACGGATTCAATTTTAAGTGTATTGGCAAGGATACCAGTAGAAAGTAGCCCATCTTCGCAGCTAAAGATGCAATTAATGTTAGGTCGGATAGGCAAAAGATTAGGTTTGAGTGATGAAACCTTGAAAAACCGAGTGAACGAGTTAAGGCCAAAAACAGAATCTCGCAAGGTGGACACGAATATAATTAATACAACTGAAGAGTCGCGTCGAGCCAAGCCAGTCCCTGAAGAAAAAGAACTGGTTGAAGTTCTGCTGGCAAACCCTGATCTGGTGTTTCGTGCCAAGCAGGATTTGAGCATCGACGATTTGAATCATCCCGGGTTAAGGCAGATTGTTTCCATCCTATTCGATTTACTAGATGAGAAACGAACTCCTGACTTGGATGCAGTGCGCGCCCGCATGGGTGACAGCCCGATTGGTTCGAGGCTGTTGGATCTAGCAGACCAAGGTCGGCGAAATCCAGAACCCGTGACATGGTATGGCAATATTCTTGAACGGTTCAATGAGCGCAAGGTTAAACCAGTGGTAAGGGTCCTCCAAGACCAATTACATGCTGCGAACGACCACGAAACCGCCATGGAGCTTCTAAGAAAATTGCAGTCCCGTTCGGTTGGATCCGGTTCGGTTCCAACCCCTTCCCGTCTTGATGGAGGCCATTGATGGAAAAGATTGAAGTTACTTTCAAGGCATTGTTGGAAGCTGGCAAAGAAAAAGGTTTCTTGACTTATACACAAGTCAACGAACACCTGCCCGAAGATGATGCCAACCCCGAAAAGATCGATCAGCTTTTGCTTGTTCTCGAAGAACAGGGAATCGAACTGATTGATGAATCGGAGGTTGAAGATCGGGAAGGCGCAGCCACTGGCGCAACCACAGAAACCCAACCCGACCTTGATTTTAGCTTTATCGAACAAGAAGAAGGCAAACGCATTGATGACCCAGTGCGCATGTACCTGACTCAGATGGGCGAAATTCCACTCTTGAAGCGTGAACAAGAAATCAACCTTGCTAAGAAAATCGAAGTTACTCGCAAGCGCTTCCGCAGAAAAGTTTTAGAGTGTGATGGTGCAATGAACCAAGTGGTTGATACCCTAAAACGAGTACATTCGGGCGAGCTGCCTTTTGATCGAACCATCAAGGTATCGCTGACCGAAAATCTTGAAAAAGACAAAATCCTGCAAAGAATGCCACACAATCTTCGAACCTTAGAAAGATTGATGGAGCAAAACCAGGAAGATTTCAATCAGATAATGAATGCGGAGCTCGATGAAGAAACCCGCAGAAATTTCCGCAGGTCCCTGCGAAATCGCAGACGTAAAGCTGTTTGTTTGGTCGAAGAGTTGAGCATTCGAACCCAAAAAATCCAACCTCTGATGAAGAAGTTGGAGCAAATCGCTAGAAGGATGGAAGAACTCGAAACCGAAATCCGCTATCTCAACAACATCCGCGGTTCCAAAGAAGATATTCAAGCTTTGGAAAAAGAACTCCGCGATTACATGTTCAGTACCATGGAAGAAACACCAGAACTGCGCAGAAGAGTTATCACTGTGCATACCCGGTTCATGGAATATGAACAAGCCAAACGCGATCTTTCAGGTGGTAACCTGCGATTAGTGGTAAGTATTGCCAAGAAGTATCGTAACCGTGGCTTAAGTTTCCTTGATCTGATTCAAGAAGGCAACACCGGCCTCATGCGTGCGGTAGATAAATACGAATATCGCAGAGGTTATAAGTTCAGTACTTACGCTACTTGGTGGATCAGACAGGCGATCACCCGTGCAATTGCAGATCAGGCCAGAACCATCCGCATCCCTGTGCACATGATCGAAACCATGTCGAAACTTCGCAATGTAACCAAGAAACTGTTGCAAGATATGGGCCGTGAACCCACTATCGAAGAAATTGCAATAGCTGCTGAAATTAGCGTTGAAGAAACACGCAGGGTGATGAAAATCAGCAGGCACCCTATCAGCCTCGACAGACCAGTGGGCGAAAGCGAAGACAGCTATTTTGGCGACTTCATCGAAGATAACTCCGTTGATTCACCAGTGAATGCAGCCGCTCAGGAAATGTTGAAAGACAAAATCGATGGCGTTCTGAAAACCCTGACTTACCGAGAAAGAGAAATCATCAAACTGCGCTACGGTCTAGGCGATGGTTACACTTATACTTTGGAAGAAGTTGGCAGAATTTTCAAAGTGACCCGCGAGCGAGTAAGGCAGATAGAGGCGAAAGCCGTCCGAAAACTGCAGCACCCAGTGCGCAGCAGGCAACTGGAAGGTTTTATCGACCTTTCACTAAAACAGTAGAACCAAAGGGCCCCCACAAGGGCCCTTTTTTATTGCACCGAGTTAATCTTCAATTACAAGGATGAAATAGCAATGACCGAGCCAGGAATAATCTTCAAGGAAATCCACAAGTACAGTAAGCATGCATTTGAATTGCAGGAACATATCGGGCGGATTCCTAGACAGATCAAGGCCCAAAAGACCAGAATCGAACGCATGGAAAAAGAGTTCAAAGATTTTCAGGACCATCTCAAGAAACTTAAAGTTTCCATCCATGAAAAAGAAGTTTCCTTCAAGGAACTCAACACTAAGGTTGCCAAGCTTCAGAAGCAACAAAATGAAGCCTCCGACAACAAGGCATATGATGCGCTAAAAATAGAGATTGGTACCACCAAAGCTGAAATCTCAAAGGTTGAAGACGAAATCCTTCTTGCAATCACCGAGCAAGAAGAGAAAACTGCAGCATTGCCCGAACAGGAAAAGTTGTTGAAAGCTGCCAAGGCAGAAGCTGCTTCCATCGAGAAGAATTCCACCGACCGCAAAGCGGAATTGGAAAAGCAACTTACCGAAACCAATGCATTGTTAAAAGCTGCGGAGTCGCAACTTTCTGCAGAGCACCTGCCTAAATACCTGCGCATTGTGCAGTCATTCAAGCATGAAGCGCTATCGCCTTTGGAAGGAAAAACCTGCTCATCCTGCGCCACCGAAATCACCTCACAAATGATGAATGAAGTGCGCAGCTACTTGTTTGTAGCATGCAAATCATGCAACCGTTTGCTTTATCTTTCCGAACAGGAAGAACGGGTATTCAGGGAATCTGAAGCTGCTGACGAAGCATAAATTGCTTTGTTACGAGAGACAACCTAAGTGTGCTTAGTTTTTGGCAGCAGTGTTGTTGCTGAAACAGGAATTCCACCAACTTTGGTTAAGATCGTTATAACTTTGAATCCCGTAATGCCTTGAAAGAGCACTTTCGTAGCCATTCTTCAAGCCATCTTTCATGAATTCACTGAAGGCCTGCGGGCCTTTCAATCGAGTCAGATAATCCACTAGCGAAACGCTTTGGGCATAAAACGGGCCCACAAGTTTAGGCTCGGGATAATCCGCCATCTGCATCAAACGCGATACATGAAACAAAGTATTCTCGCGCGCATGCTTGGGCAGGTTATCAAGATGCTTTTGAATCCGGTTTTTCGGCTCTGCAAGCACAGCCATTCCTTCATCCGCCCATCGAGGCACTGGTTGCTCGCCCAACCTGCCTGCAAGAACCACATGGGTTGTTTCGTGGGGAAGTACGCCCGTCATCATATTGGCTTCATCAGTATGCAGATCAATTCTGCGTGAAAGCACGCGAATACCCTCGGTTTTTAAAGTAGTGTGCCCAGGAGAAACAGCAGGGGCTCCGGTTGATTTCGAATATTCCTGAGCGGTGGGATGAAGATAGATTTCACAAATGGGCGTCCAATCATTTCCAACCGATCCAAACCATTTCATCCCTGCATCTACCCTGCAGGCTTCCGAAGATTTTGCAACCTGTGTAGCATCCGCCTGATTTAAATGATGCCAAACCCTGAAGTTTTTTGTCTCTGCGAGATACCAATTACCCTGATAGGGCCCAGTATGCTTCACTTCCACCGCTGCTGGGTTGGATTGCTGAGGATTGATTGCGCCTATTTCCTGTTTACGCTGATCGATATTTTGTAGCAGGCTGTTTCCAAACGATTGCAACTGCGGAGCCATGGAAAGGCTGACTCGGATTTCATTTTCCCACTGGGGATCGAGCTTGGTATTCTGGCGTTGATTCATCGCTTCAACCACCGAATACAATCTGCAATACGCCCAGCGCTCTACGCTTTGTGGCATAACCTTGGGTTCCAGCCTATAAGCTTCCTCATAAAGCTTAGAAGCCAGCCTGAAGTTTTTACCTGCAAATTCTTTCTCCGCCTGATCCAACCTCAACCGGGCATCATAATATCGCTGAGTATTGGTGAACGAAAAGGGATTATCCTCGTTGGCATCTTCAATTTTGCCTCTCACCTTAGGAGCATCCTGAGCTTTCTTGGGCTGCTCCACAGTTTTTGTAGGCGCAGCAAACTTACTTAGCGCTGAAGCAATAGCAGAAGCTGGTGCAGTTACTGGTGCTGTTGCTGTTGCTGACGCGGGGGTTACTGCGGGCGTAGAAACAGGCGCAACCGTCCCACTTTTTGCACTTTGAGTTATCCCTGAATCAAGAATTTGCAAGCGCTTTTCATACTTCGAAATTTCTTCACTCAGCCCCTTGGCCTGAAGATCCCGAATATGACCTTGGTATGCGTTATGAAGTAATTGCAAGTATTCCTTATTGCCATCGATTAATGCAATCTGCGCTTCGAGAATGAATACCGCAGCTTGATAATTACCTTTTTTAAAGTGATCCTGCCCTTCAAGCAGGGCTTTTTGAACTGCAAGAATTTTCTGAAATTTGGCATCTGTATCTGCTGCAGAAAGCAACTGCGCGAAGAACAGTGCAACAGAAATACAAACAGTGAGCATTAGTTTCGAGGTATTCATAACGAGCATCCATGCTCCCAATCAATGGTTAAAAACAGTTCGATCAACTACAGAAAACAGAGGAATCCGAGGGCATCATGCCCAACAGAATCACCCAAGCGGGCACAGGGTAGGAATGATTGCAGGGAAACACAAGGCGAGTTCGCTCGAGGCGAAAAAGAAACCTCCCTTGTTACCTATTTTTACACGCAAATCCCCCACCTTCACGCAAACTATTGGGGGGCCTACTTTTATCACCTTTTAGTCGGCTGAAAAGATGGCTCATGCTAAATTTCCTAATGTTTGCAAGCATAAAAATACGAATTAATGATTAACTGTATTTGTTTGCATACAGAAAATCGTGTGAAGAAGTGCTTTAGGATTTCAATCCTTATGGAAAATTTCCAGCCTCCCTCAGGCGAAAGCTTCCCAAGGCTTTACCTGAAAGATTCCGAATCAGACTCAATGGATGAGTGCATTGTCAATTATGCATCCGAGCATTACGACATAAGCATGAGTTTAAAAGATCCTTTGCACCCATCTTTTAGTGTATTTCTAGAATCCTTGAAAAAAGAATGTACAAAACGAGGATTGCGCTTTTTGCTGGTGCACGAAGCCATGGTTGTAGAAACCATTGAAAAGATTCGCATAGGCAAACTAACCTCAGGATTTCACCTCGATTTTTTTTCGCTATGGCATGAAGCCAATGAACCTTTTGCAAAGCTAGCGCAAACCATTCAAGACTGCGGCGGCAAACCAGTTAACTCACCTAATCGCTCTCGTCTGTTCACCGATAAGGCAGCAAGCCATTTTGAACTTACCAAGAATAATCTAGGAGTGCCAAGATCTTTGATACTCCGCCCAGGCTTGCCTGAAAAAACAATCAAGCAGATGATTATCGGGTTTCTTAGCAAGAAGCACTCAAATAGTGAGGGTGGGTTGTTCCTGAAAAAAGGAAATGGGTTTGGTAATAAAGGGGTAACCCATATCAAAACTGCGCTCCTTGATGAATTGATTCCCCAAGTGCAAAGTGCTTTAGCATCAGACCCTACAGATTCTTACCTGCTGCAAGAAGAAGTCCAATGTGGATACATGCAAACCAACCAAGGCCTTACACGCCCAGCATACTGGCGCATCATTTATTGCTTGGGGAATTTTCATGCATTTTGGTGGAAACCCGCAGAGTATTGCGCACCAGACGAAAAAAGCTACATCCCGCTGGAGGATTCAGAAATCCGCGCCTTCCGCTTGCAACCCCTCCTAGATTTCGCAGAAGAACTAAAAGAATTAAGCGGCCTCGATTGGTTTTCCACAGAGATTTGTCTCCCCGAAAAACCTTCTTTCTCCAAGCACCAGATACGCTCGGAAAATGGCTCAATGCTACCCCTCGTTGCAATCGATTATTTCAATGATCAATGCGATGTTCATGTCCAAAGCCAATGGCATGGCGCACCACCAGATCAATTTGTAAATACCGTTGCAAGGCGATTCGCAGAACATGCAACAAGCCTATCCCGAATAAACAAATCACGAAAAGCGGGCTAAAGTTTCTTGCCCACAGATCTTATATCAGGATAATCAACGCTTAAAGGAGGGGCCAAGATGCTGCCCGGATATAACACCAATGGCTTCGCTCATCATAAAATTGAAGATGCTTTGAAAATTATAGCAGAGCTTGGATACCGATCTATTGCGTTCACTTTGGATTACAATACCCTCGAACCGTTTGCTGCCAACGCTATTGCAAGGGCACGAGAACTTGGAAAGATAGCGCAGGATTTGCAATTGAATCTCGTGATCGAAACGGGTGCAAGATTTCTTTTAGACCCTAGAAGAAAGCACCAACCAACACTTATATCAAAGCAATCATCAGATCGAAAAAAGAGAGCGGACTTCCTGCTGCGCTGTGCAGAGTTAGGCCTTGAAATGGGGTCAAACACCTTAAGCTTTTGGTCGGGGAAACCCGATTTCGAAGCTGCAGAGGATAGCTATTGGGAACTAATTATCGAACAATGCGTTTTAATAAGTAGGCAGATGGAAAACAGCGGGATGAAAATTGCATTCGAACCAGAACCGGGCATGTTCATCGATACGATGGGCAAATTTGAACATCTACACAAGGCGATCTCGCATTCGAAATTTGGCTTAACATTAGATATAGGCCACCTCGAATGTATGAATGAAATGCCCTTGCTGCCCCATCTTGATAAATGGGGTTCAGTTCTTTGGAACATTCATCTGGAAGATATGCGACTTGGGGTACACGATCATTTGCTTCCGGGGGAAGGATCAATCGATTTCGCCAAGGTTTTCGAAGGGTTAAACAAAATAAAATACGAAGGGGGATTGCACTGGGAGTTAAGCAGGCACAGCCATGATGCAGTAGAAACTGCCCGCAAATGCAGGCAGTTTATGCAAAAACAGGGTTGTTAGAAAAGAGGCTTTTTACCCGCATCACCTATGCCGCCACGAATGGCGAAGTTCCGGGGTGGCGCAGGCCTAACAGGTTTTGTTGGGACAACTGGCTCTGGTTCTTCGGGTTCAGCAGCACTTGCTTCGGGCGCGGTAAGCGCTTTGATAGAAAGCGAGATTCTCTTAGTTTCCGAATCCATGCTTTGGATTTTAACCTGAATTTCTTGCCCTACTTTTACAACATCCTGGGCTCTTCGAACCCTGACGGTGGAAAGTTCGGATAAATGAACCAGCCCCTCAATGCCAGGCGATAATTCAACGAAGGCGCCAAACTCTGCGAGCTTTGTAACCTTGCCTGTAACAACTATACCCGGCCTGTTATCCCTTGAAAATACATCCCAAGGGTTTTCTTCTAATTGCTTGAATCCAAGGCCAACTTTTCGCGTTTCGGGATCGATCTTTAATACAACCACTTTCACCTTCTGACCTGATTGAAACAATTTGGTAGCATCGATCTGCCTGCTCCAGCTCATTTCGCTGATATGCAACAAACCATCTACTCCGCCTAAATCTACGAATGCGCCAAAAGGCATTACTGACCTTACAATACCTTCGCGAACCTGGCCTTCCTTGAGTTCGAGCCAAAGCTTTTCCTTGGCCTCTGCTTTTTCTTTTTCGAGAATGTCTCTTCTGCTAACCACAAGATTTTGGCTTGCAACATCAACTTCTGCAACCATGCAGATAAGCTTCTGGTTTAGGTAGGGCTCTAATTCATTGATGCGGAACATTTCAATTTGGCTGATGGGCATAAAACCGCGTATGCCATGCACATCAACTTCCAAGCCGCCTTTGTTTACGCCGGTAACCCTAGCTTCAACTGTCATGCCTACAGCAACGGTACTCCAGTTGGTGTTGGAAACAGCCGAACCCTTGCGGGAAAGCAGCATCACGCCATTGGCCCCATCAAAGCCTTCAATTTTAACTTCCACTTCCTGGCCGATGACTGGATTGCCCTCGGGGAAAGAGAGAATAGAAAGTACGCCCTGTTTTATACCGCCGGGTAGATCGATGAAAACATCTTGATCATGGATGCGGAATACTTTGCCCAATTTCATTTGGGGTAAAGGCTCTTGGCCTCTTTTGCGCTTGGGCATGGGTTCGCCACCCATGAGATCGGTTTCAGTTATGCCCATCATCGCAGCTTCGAGTTCGCGCTCGATGAAGGCATCGTTATCGATTTTGGAGAGGAGTGGAGGCTGGTCCGAGCTTTGAAAAGCTTGAGTCTCCAGATCTTTTCCTGCTTTGGCTAAATCGCCCGCTTTGTTCATATCGTATTTGGCAATTTTGCGGGCAGGCATCCGGTCAGGATTATCCGTCCGAGTGGAGGGTAAATTTTCGTTATCTGGGTTAAAAGGCTCATTGCTCATGATACAAACTCCAATAAATCGTACGGAACCAAAGTATTATAGAAAGATCGTCAGATTATTTGAGTTCTTTAACCCGAAGATTTCGAAAATCGACTTTTCCACCATGATTTTGCACACAAACATACCCTTTAAGAGGTTTGTTTTTGATCTCCTCAACCGTGGTTTGATCGACATCGATGATTTTTTCGCCATTCAAGGTGACTTTAATACGGGCCCCTTTGCACTCAATCTCGATTTTATTCCATTCAGGTGCAGGCTTTACTGCTTTAACACTTGGGGCAATATAGCGGTAAAGTGAACCCGTAGAATGCTTGTCAGGATTCTTCATTGCATCATCCAGAAGCTGGATTTCATATCCTGCACGGGAAGGTGGGGAACCAGACTTTTTAGGATCGTAAACGCCTGTGCGAATACCAATGCCACTATTGCAAGGGGATTGCTTGGGAATTTCTTTCTCCGAAAGCCTGTACTCAAGGCTAAAGACAAAGTCTGAAAACTGTTGTTTATCATAGCGCAGAAAGCCATAGCTTTTGCGATTGTTCACCCTGCAAGTGATCATGCCATTGTCAGCAACCCAAATCGGTTCTTTATTACCTTTATTATCAAATTCTGTAGGGCCCTCGATCACCCAACCCGAAAGATCCTTCCCATTGAACAACTCAATTGCATCATTGGTTTGCGCCAAAAGTATGGGAACAAACACAAACAAGCATAAAAGTCTTAAAAACATCTTTTGTATCCTTAATAATAAATTTATACTTTGGGTTTGGCACGGACCGTCATATGAAGATGGTTCTTACCCGAAGTCTGCCAATCGATAAGCACAGAATCCGAACCAAACTTCCAGGAATAATTCCCCCCCTGCAAATGCCCCTGCGAAGCATTCCCAGATAAAACAAGCTTTAATTGCTCAACGCCTCCCTGAGCATCGATTATTTTCTCCAGCTTTTTTCTACGATCCGAAGAAAACACATCCAGCCTTTTAGCAAGCAACTTCTTGGCAAGTTCAACAGCGGGTTTGGGCAAATCTTTAAGCGCAATGCCAGCCTTACCTATCGGCTGGCCTGATGGCCCAGGCCCTGCAAGCTTAGCCAGGGTTTCCTTATCAAGAGTCTTAGCGAGTGCTAGCAATATAGTTTCTTCTTCTTCCCAAAGGTTATTAACGGGATTACCCCCCAACAATACTGGGCCAAACTCGCCCTTGTCATCTGCTGAAAATTCGCAGTGAAGCAATGTTAAATGATGCTGCGCCAATCGAAACGCAAAAGACTTACCTGCTTCGGGTGTGCCAAAAAAATTGATGTATCTGCGGTTAGCTGGCGTTTGCTTGGCCACTTCAATGCAGCGGGTTGCCCCATAAGAAGAAGTCATTGCAAGGATCATTTTTTCTACAAGGGCTGCCTGCTCAGGCTTTAGTTTACTGATCGCAAGGCCTTTTCTTTCAACTGCCGGAAATACTTCTGAAAACCGATCTTTATCATCGAATGCTTTTAATGCTTCGCTTTTTTGTTGTTCATCTAAAGACTTGAATAATTCAATTGCAACACCCCGGGCAGCATCGTCAGACCCTTGAAACACAAAGGCGGACGCTAACAGAGTAACTGCAGGGAACACAACAAAAGCAATAAGGCCAGCAATTTTTTTCATCGTTTTTTCCTTTATTCAAATAGGTTTTGTACAACAACATAGCAGACTTCGATACCGGATTCTACTAATTAAGGCCGCCATGCTTGATCGAATGAAAAAATACTGGCCCTTCATCAAGATATTCATTTGGATTCTTGTTGCGTTCGCAGTTGGGTTTCAGTTCTGGAAAATCCTCCATCTTGAAGCCCTTAAAGATCCAGAAGGCAAGCATAACTCTTTGACCCTGCTACTACAACAATTGCAAAACGTTTCTTTATCAGGCATTTTTCTTTGTGGGTTGCTCTATATTGTTGGGATCGGTTTTTCAGGATGGTTCTGGGTCGATCTTTTAAGTGATATCAAACAACCTATTTCAATCCCTTTTGGTTTACGCTGCTTTTACATCGCCCAATTGGGAAAATATGTGCCCGGCAAAGGGCTCTCTTTATTTCTTCGCATCAATTCAGCAATGAAAGAAAATGTTTCTATCTCAGCAGGAGTGGTGACCTCCATTTACGAAGTACTTTTTACGATGGCGACAGGTGCTACTATGGCGGTTTTGTTGGGATTTCTTTCGCCTGATACTTCAACCACTCAAATTGCCGCTGCAGCTTTCTTGATGCTCGTCACTGGGATTCCAATCATGCCCGGTGTATTTCCATTTATAGTGCGGAGATTGGGGAAACGATTTTTGCCCGCAGAGCAATTACTTGTACTTCCAGGTACTTTTCGCTCTTTTTTTCGAGGGCTTTTGTCCTCCGTCCTTTGCTGGTTCTTTCTGGGGGCAAGCCTTATGGTGCTTTGGCAAGCCATGGATACCTCGGTAAATGGCATGACCTTTTCCCGCTTTATCTGGTGCACAGGTTGTGTAACTTTGTCGAATGTTGCAGGATTTGTAGCCTCAACACCAGGCGGACTGGGTGTTCGCGAACAAATTCTACAAATCATGATGGCAGCGACACTTGGGCCTAAAGCGGTCACTGCAGCGATTCTACTTCGTGTCATCTGGACCGCTTCAGAACTTGTAACCGCTTTTGGGTTTTACTGGATTAAACCCCGAGCAACCGATAGAAAAAACATATCTGATACTTTCCAACCCGTTTCCACTCAGGCAAACCAGCCATGATTTCAATTATTATCCCTGTCTATAACGAAGATGAAAGCATTGTTATTCTTCATGGCGAAATCTTAAATGTGGCACAACTTCATCATCTAGATGTGGAAATTCTTTTTGTCGATGATGGCAGCAAAGATAACTCTTGGGATAAAATCTGCGAACTTTCCGCATCTCATGCGAATACACGAGGAATAAAGTTTCGAAGAAATTTTGGCAAAGCTGCGGCTTTGTCTGCAGGGTTTCAGGCTGCAAATGGGGATATTTTCATCACCATGGATGCCGACCTTCAAGATGATCCGATGGAAATTCCAAACTTCCTAAAGCAACTCGAACAAGGTGGCCCAGCAAAAAATGGCCAACCCTTTACGCCTCTTGATGTAATAAGTGGTTGGAAAAAAGTCAGACTCGACCCCTGGCACAAGACCTTTCCTAGCAAAATATTCAACAAAATGGTGAGTAACCTTACTGATGTGCATTTAAACGATCACAATTGTGGCATGAAATGCTACCGGGCTCCAATCTTTAAGGAAGTCCGACTTTATGGTGAATTGCACCGTTTTATTCCGGTTCTTGCAGCTGCAAGAGGGTTTAAAGTGGGAGAATTAGCAATCCAGCATCGCGCCCGCAAGTTTGGACATTCAAAATATGGCGTGCGCAGATTTATTAAAGGGTTTTTAGACTTATTAACTGTCAAATTTTTAACCGGATTTGGCCAAAGACCCCAGCATCTTTTAGGGGGCGCCGGATTACTTTCCTTCCTTGCAGGCAGTTTGGGCCTTGGTTATTTAGCGATTACATGGATTATCAGGCTTTGGGAACCCGATCTTTTTCCCCCGCTTCACGATCGCCCGCTCCTCATTTATGCAGCTGCCTTCCTTTTATTAGGCGCACAAATGATGTCCATCGGGTTCTTAGCAGAACTTATCACCGCTTTTCAGGGAAAAGATGCCGATACTTACAGTATTTCCGACACTACTACTGTACAAAAGAACATATAATTGGTTTTTTTCAGTTCTTTTTATTTGACACATCATTAATTCCGATATTTAATAAATAGGCTGAAGTAATTATCTTTGCATTTGTTTTGCATTGATCTTGTGCTTACCTTATTGTAAGATGTGTGTACCTGCCTAAACATGTGTTAGTTACCCGCCTTTTTTAAATCTTTTGGAACCGGAGAGAAAACAATGGCTCATCAACCTGGAACTTGGTTTGCAGACCCCGCTCATTTTAAAAAACAAAACCGCAGATCTTTTCTCCAAATCGGTATGATTAGCGGCCTTGGCCTCACTCTGCCCGAATACTTCAAAATGCAACAAGCCCACGCGGTTGATTCCGTTGGTGGCAAACCTACCGTCGAAGGCAAAGCTAAATCCGTTATCCATATCTATCTTCCTGGTGGCATGGCCCATCAAGATACTTTCGATCCTAAGCCTTTGGCTCCAATCGAATACCGTGGCGATATCGCCCCGATCAAAACCAAACTCGAAGGCGTTTACTTCGGCGAACATTTCAAAAACCTTGCTGGCGTTGCTGATAAAATCACCGTTTGCCGTTCCATGACTCATGGCGAAGCTGCCCACGAACGCGGCACGCACAACATGTTTACTGGTTATCGCCCTAGCCCTGCACTTAGTTACCCTAGCTTTGGCAGTATTGTTTCCCATGAATTTGGGCCAAAAAACAATCTACCTCCTTACATCTGCATTCCTAACCAACCTAATGTTTTTGCAGGCTCTGGCTACTTAAGCTCTGCTTACGGGCCTTTCAGCTTGGGCAACGACCCAGCGAACAAGGGTTTCTCTGTTCGCGATCTACAACTCCCAGGTGGAATTGATGTAAGTCGCTTTACACAACGCAAATCCATGCTTGAAGCGGTTAATGACCATTTCAAGACCAAAGAAAAGTCGGATAACCTCGACGCAATGGATACCTTCTACAAACGAGCTTACAGCCTGATCAGTTCTGATCAAGCCAAGGAAGCCTTTAATATCGGTGCAGAAAAGGAAGAAATCCGTGCTGAATACGGGCAAAACTCTGCTGGTCAGCGTATGCTCTTGGCTCGCAGACTTGTTGCTGCTGGCGTTCGCTTTGTTTCCCTTACCTACGGTGGTTGGGATATGCACGGTGGCATCAAGGCAGCTATGGCAAATCAGGCCCCATCTTTGGATCAGGCCCTTGCAACCTTGATCCGCGATTTGGATCGCACTGGTTTGCTCGACTCCACTTTGGTCATGGTATCTTCCGAATTCGGTCGTACTCCTAAGATCAATGCAACTGCTGGCCGCGATCACTGGCCTAAAGTTTTCAGCGTAATGCTCGCTGGTGGCGGTATCAAGAAGGGTATGGTTTACGGTAGCTCCGATTCCACCGCTTCCGAACCAGAAGATGATGCGCTATCTGTAGAAGATTTGTCAATGACCGTGTATAATCAGTTGGGTATCGATGGCGAAAAACGCCTCGTTGCTCCTGGTAACAGGCCAATTGATATTGTTCGCGATGGCAAGGTTGTCAAAGAAATCCTTGCTTAATTGCAGTCGTAATTAATGTGGTATCCCCGGCTAATTTACTTCAGCCGGGGCCTGCAATTTGTTTTCCTTCATATTTTGTGAGCAGCTTTGTTTAAGGCTGCTCGAATTTTAAGTACTGAGACTCATCCATGAAGATTTTTCTCTCTAGATTTTTCTTGATGTCCATCACTGTTTTGGCTCTTGCCTCTTCCCTTAAAGCAGCCTCCCCAAATCTTGGTGGCATTGCTCCCCGTGGATGGCAACGAGGCACCGAAGTTGAATTAACTTTCACGGGTGCAAGACTTACCGATGCCAAGGAACTTCTATTTTATCGCAAAGGGATTGAAACCACGAAAATGACCGTGGTGAGCGATACTCAGTTAAAAGCCATGGTAAAAATTAGCCCTGAAGCGGGCTTGGGCGAATACGGAATTCGAGTTCGCACCGCTACAGGTATTAGTGAACTGCGCACTTTTTATGTAGGTGCACTTCCGGTAATCGACGAAAAAGAACCCAATTCAGAGTTCGCAACTCCCCAAAAAATCGCAATGAATGTTACAGTTCATGGCGTTGCTAACAATGAAGACGCAGATTATTTCCTTGTAGAAGCAAAAAAAGGTGAGCGTATCAGTGCGGAAGTCGAAGGCATGCGCCTCGGTACCATCGTTTTCGACCCTTTTGTTGCAATCTTTAATATGAAACGATTTGAATTAAGCGCACGCGATGATTCACCACTGACCGGACAGGATTGTTTCGCATCTATCGTTGCCCCTGAAGATGGCACTTATGTCGTCTTGGTTCGTGAAAGTGCCTATGGTGGTAATGGGAATGCCAAATACCGTCTGCATATTGGTAATTTCCCCAGACCAACAGGTGTTTTCCCCTCGGGTGGCAAAGTCGGAGAAGAAATCGAAGTTACTTATCTAGGTGACCCCGCTGGTTCAATTAAACAAAAAATCAAACTTCCCGCCTCACTAGATCCCGAATTTAGAATCTACCCCCAAGACGCAAAAGGTATTTGCCCTTCAGGCATCCGCTTCGGCCTTTCCAACTTCCCA
>CAMDHK010000047.1 GCA_945897965.1 Candidatus Kuenenia stuttgartensis
GCGTCTTCCAGCGCATTTAAAAACTGCAATCTACGCCAAGGTTGTTGCAACCTTTCTTCGGGCAATCCCAGCGAAAGATTGATAACCTTGCATTTCCAATCGTGGATTGCAACATGAATTGCATGAAGCAGCAAATCAAGTTCAGTAAAGGATCGAAATTCAAAAACATTTGCAGAATACAATTGTGCCTGGGGCGCATGGTTTAAAAGAATATCTGCAACCACTGTTCCATGAGGCAGAACCGGGGGTGCGATGGAAGAATAATCAATTACTCCATTAGATTTAAACAATGCGTTTGTGATGGGTTTAAATTTAATACCCTTACCATCAAATTTTCTTTGCAACTTGCTTACATTCACCCCGGTATCAATCAAAGCAATATTTACACCACTCCCATCCGCAAGTGGATTACCAAGTAATCCATCTCGAAAGCCGAGTTTAATCAGATTTTGCAAGGCTTTAAAAAAATCAAAGGAAGGTTGCCCCTCAGTCACTTGGAAGCCTCCCCAAAAGATGCAAGGAGCATTTTTTCAACAGTTTTCAAGAGTTCCGTACTGGAAGTTAGAGCACTTTTTCCAAAGCGATTCTGCAAAGCCCGAACTTGATTTAAAAACTCTATTTCTTCCGGCGGGATACCAGTTTCAGCAATTGCATTATTAATATTATCCCCTAGGGTTTGACTACTAATTTCCAAGGGACTCAACGAGTCTGAAAGTTTTAATGCTTTTTCCATAATAAGAAGAAGATGGGTTCTCGCCTTATCGTGACCCATTGATTTGGCAAGCAATTCGGCATAAATACCAGTCAATTTTTCCCACTTGATAAGGGTTGATTCTTGCGGATCGACAAATTCAAGAATCGCGATCAATTGAGAATCATAAACGAGAGGCAGGAACAAAGCGGTTTGAGCGTTGGCTTCAAAGGGATGAATAACAAATAACTCTTGATTCCCATTTTGGGAGAGATCAACCTTAAGTGGGATAGTGGAATTTTGGTTGCAAACCGCAGAAGCTAGACTAGAACTAAAATCCACATTGGAAAAAACAAACCTTTCCCCATCGTAGGTAATCACGGGGCAACCATTATTGGGAATAAAGCCGCCCGCATTGATTTGATACACCGAGGCATTCTTCATGGGAAAAAATTCAAATGCGGATTGAATTATTTTATTACAAGTAGCATCGAGGGTGTTTTCATTTTTAAAAGCACTATTGGCATCAAGCAATTCTAAAGAGCGAGCCACCATATCCTTAAAAGATTCAAGTTTCTTTTGAAATACTCTTTGGTTTTTTAGGGGTCGAAGTTTTTGCAATTGCTTTAAGACTGCATCAAGAAATTTTTCCCGAGTCAGATCTTGGCTTTTATCAAGATAATCTCGCACGCCTATTCGCATTGCATGTAGAGGGGTAGCCTGATTGGCATATCCTGTGACAAGAATCGCAACAATATCCGGTTGAAAAACAAAAAGGTCTTCAAGTAAATCAAGGCCGTTCAACCCCGTGCCTAAATTCCAGTCAAGAATTGCAAGATCGACTTGAAATTCTGCTGCGATTTTAAGTGCCGTTTCTGCATCCCTTGCCCGATAAATATTGATGTCAAACCCTGAGGATTGTAACCATTCTACAAAGGTCTGCAAAACGCCCGGCTCGTCTTCCACCAGTAAAATATTATCGTTGTTTTTCATATTGCTATCGATCGTTAAAAACCAATGAAGTTAGAACCTGCTGATACTTAATTTACCCTAACCGACAAAGATTAAAATCTATTTATTATTTTGAGCAGAGAGATGTGAGGTTATGGTTAATTTTCCCAAGTTTAACTTGACTGACCCAAATACGCCTTTATAAATCATTTATTAATTTCCATGGATGGAACACTTGTCATGGCAGATAATTTCAATTCTCCCTCATTGTTGCAAGCGGCATCTATTCCGTATTTTGAAGGCAATGTTTGCCTTGTGACCTCAAAAAGTGGTAAAAAGTGGGTAATTCCTAAAGGCTCAATATCCAAAGGAAAAACAGCATCTGAAACTGCCCTTCTGGAAGCCTGGGAAGAAGCGGGTTTAACGGGTAAACTAAACAGTAACCCCTTGGGATCATACCGCTACTCAAAATCTGGGCTCTCCTATCTTGTTACTGTGTTTTTAATGCAGGTTACTAGTGTTGCAGAAGTGTATCCCGAACACCGACAAAGATTGCGAAAATGGGTCTCAATTTCAGAAGCCAACGCACTTGTTCATGAAAAAGATCTTTTGAACCTCCTTCAATCGTTACCTTTAGACTTTGCACTACAAGATAAAAGCAATTCTAAAGCAGAAAACTCGCCGGGAGAGGTAATTTCCAGATAACCACCTATAATGTTCTAAGGTGAGATATTAACCTTTAAAACATCAATGGTGTGGATTTTAATGCAAGACAGCACTAAAACAAAAAAAAACCGATTCGAACTACCTTTATCTGCGGATAACAGTGCCCCCCTATGCCCCACTACCTTTGAAGAAATGAAGGCCCGGGGCTGGTCTGAAGTTGATATCGTTTTTGTAACGGGCGATGCCTACATTGACCATCCTAGCTTCGCAATGGCCATCCTTGCACGAAGTTTGGAATATGCAGGATTCAAAGTTGCAATGCTCAGTCAACCCGATTGGAAATCAGTCGAACCTTGGCGTCAATTTGGTAGACCAAAATTATTCTTTGCGATCAGTGCGGGCAATCTTGATTCTCTAATCAACCACTACACCGCAAATAAAAAAGTCCGCAATGATGACGCTTATTCCCCAGGTGGAAATATCGGACTCCGACCCGACCGCGCAACTTTACCTTATTGCCATCGCGCTCGAGAAGCCTTCCCGGGCGTACCAGTAATAGCAGGTGGAGTTGAAGCCTCTTTACGAAGATTGGCACATTACGACTACTGGAGCGATACCGTACGAAAATCTATTCTTTTAGATTGCAAAGCCGACATCGTAGCATATGGCATGGGCGAAAACACAATTGTCGAAATGGCCAAACGGTTGGCAGCAGGCGAAAGTGTTCAACAATTACGCGACATGCGTGGAATTGCATTCGCACTGGGTGCAAAAGAAACTCCACCCGTAGGGCAAGAGCATTTGATCGCAGAAAAGTTTTTAATCAAAGACGAAAATGGTATCAAAGCAACAGTTGGCTTTGAAGTCCTACCAACTTTTGAACAGGTTAAAACGGACAAGCTTGCTTTTGTACAAGCGACAAAAACTATTCATTTAAATACCAACCCGTTTAATGCTAAAACCCTGATCCAGTACCACGACAATCAGGCAATCGTTGCAACGCCTCCTGCATTTCCAATTTCAACAGCCGAGATGGATCGGATATACGGATTTGCTTACACTCGAAAAGCACATCCAAGTTATAAAGAAAAAATCCCTGCGCACGAAATGATCAAAGATTCTGTAACCATCATGCGGGGTTGCTTTGGGGGTTGCACTTTTTGTTCTATCACCGCACATCAAGGGCGAATAATTCAGTCTAGGTCTGAAGAATCTGTACTACTAGAACTTGGAAAAATGGGCAAAGATGAATCCTTCAACGGAATCGTAAGCGATATTGGTGGCCCTACCGCAAACATGTACAAAATGCGTTGCACCCGCCCTGAAGTAGAAGCGAAATGCAAAAGGCTATCGTGTGTACATCCAACGATTTGTAAATTATTGGGAACGGACCACGGGCCGATCATCAAGCTGATGCAAAAGGCACGGGAAATACCAGGCATCCGAAAGGTGCTAGTTGCCAGCGGCATTCGCATGGATTTAGCACAACTATCCCCAGAATACTTGGAAGAGTTAACGGCTCATCATGTGGGGGGGCATTTAAAAGTTGCACCGGAAGCTGCGGACGAGAATGTTTTAAAGCTGATGAAAAAGCCCGCACACGACAACTTCAAAACATTTTCCGATGGGTTCAAAAAAGCTTCACAAAAAGCGGGCAAGCCCAAACAATATCTCGTCCCGTATTACATCGCCAGCCACCCAGGGTCTGATTTACATTCGATGATCGCATTGGCCCTGTTTTTAAAACGCAATGGCTACAAACCAGATCAGGTACAGGATTTCATACCTGCCCCTTTCGATATAGCTACCTGCATGTACTACACAGGGATTGACCCAATGACGGGTGAGCAAGTGTACATAGCAAAAAACATTCGTGATCGAAAAATGCAAAGAGCACTGCTACAGTTTTTCAAACCGGAAAACTACTTCGAAGTAAGGAAAGCACTTGAAGCTGCGGGCAGAACAGATTTGATAGGAAATTCTTGTGATGCACTGATCCCTGCTAATCCTCCAAAAGAAGCTTTTGAATCCCGAATCGCCAAGGCAAATAACACCCTTGAGGGCGAGTACTATCATGCACCCTCAAACAATCCTGCAAACAAACAAAACAAAGGTTACCGCCCAGGTAGAGCATCAGTAAAGAAAAGGCGAGAGAGCTAGATAATGACCATTTCCAAAAATATTCAACATAAGGTGTTACCTGAAAACGAAGGTGCAACCCTTGCAACTATTGTTCGCAATCTTAAGCCTGAGCTAAGCTGGTCTAGGATAAAAAAATTAATCGCCCAAGGGCATATTAAAATTAGCAATGATGTATGCCTTGACCCTGCAAGAAGAGTCCGCACCGCTGAAGATGTTGAACTACTGGTAAAACCAGATGGCAAATCATCGGATAAGCAAGAAATAACGATTAGGTTCCTAGATGAGCACCTAGTCGTTGTAGAGAAACCACCGGGTGTAAATTCCGTCAGACACCCAGCAGAACGAACTTGGAAAGAATCGCGAAAATCACTTAGCCCAACCTTGGAAGATCTGGTCACCAAGCAAATAGGTTTTTTGACGAAAAAAGGGGCGAAAGGCAAATCTTCCAGGCTTCGTGTGGTTCAACGGCTAGACAAAGAAACCAGCGGCTTGCTGGTCTTCGCCCGCACTGCGGATGCAGAGCGTGGCCTAGGAATGCAATTCTTTAACCATTCGGTTGAAAGAAAATACTTGGCATTAATACCAGGCACCATTGCACCTCAATCCATTGAATCTATCTTGGTTCGCGACCGAGGCGATGGTCGTAGAGGAAGTGCGCCATTTTCCCAACCCGGAAAAAAAGCGGTCACCCATGTACATATAGTCGAAAAATTTCAGGCTTTTACTCTTGTTGGATGCCAACTTGAAACGGGCCGTACTCATCAAATCAGAATTCATCTGGCAGAAAAAGGCTCTCCCGTTTGCGGGGAAAAAGTATATCGAACCACAGTTAATGGCAGTATCCTACCCGATGGCAGTGGGTTCCCCAGGCTAGCTCTCCATGCTGCAGAACTAGGTTTTATTCATCCAATATCGGGCGAACCAATGCACTGGAACATGGCTTTACCCGAAGATTTCAGCAAGCTTCTTCAACAATTAAGAAAATAATAAAGAGGCTTTCCCGATGATAGAAATCAAATGGCACGACATAGACCCAGAAATGGGCGAAAAACGATACATAAGCGCTGAAAGATTTGCAGGAGTCTGGACTTTCAAATTCAAATTTAAAAAACGAGGAGAATGGACCAAAGGCCTTGTCGCTGACAGGGTAATGTGGCTTCATGTACTTGACAGCCTAAAGCGCAGGTATCAAAGGCGCGAAGGCGTTGACGAGAAGGATATCAAACTGGTTGAAAATATCTTGTTAAAACACCCGCCTGTTGCTTCATAAGCTAATTCCCGTGTAGCTTCACTTCTGTTCCGGGAATCTTTTTATAGATCAATAAACTTGCAGGGGCTTTAGATTGCACAAAAGTAGCAAGTTGCGGGACTGCTGCTTTGTCAAGTTTTTCCATATCGCTAAGCCCGAGCCCGATTTTCTGAATCATTTCGACTACATACGGAAAGTTTTTCACTTCTTTATTAAGCTCATCAAGGGCATCAGTAATTCTTGCAGCATAGTACTTCCACGGGAACAACTTTTCCGCGTCGGAATCATTGCGGGAATTAAATCGCTGGAAATAATCGATGAGAAACGAACTGAATTGGTATAAAGCCGCTTCCATATTGTATTCGCTTGCATCAGGATCTTGAAGGCGAAGATTAAGCAGACCAATCGCAGCCTCGGCCCTTTCATCTAACCTAGGTTCAGGTTTGATATCCGAACCATTGGCAAATTTAGCCAGAATAAATGCTGTTCTCCCTTTTTCCCCTGAAATTGGGGCCCTTGATTGGGCAAGAGCTTTCAGAGCTTCACGCCTTAAAACCCTGTATCCTTCGACAATTTCGGGCGCAGTTCCTACCGGGTAAACAATAGGCGTTTCAATAATTTTGGCCAAAGTTTCAGCGACTTTAACTTCTACTGCGGGGCTCAAGGTAACCCTACTGCTAGCTTTCTTTACCACAGCCATTGGGCGGATAACCTTGTACGTGTCTCGTATACCTTTTAAGGCAAAAAGCTTCATGCCATCATCAGGGGATTTTTGTAATACTGCGATGAAGGATTCCATGAATTGGTCAGGTAGGATTTTCTGGCCAGCAAGATCGCAGTTGGCAATTTCTGCAGGGCACATAGCTTGCATGCGAACAGCGTTAATTCGTGCGCTGATGGAAGTATTGGGAATTATTTCCTTGGTTTTCTCAAGAATTTTTTCAAGGAAACTAGTATTAAAAGGGTTATCTGCTTTAGTTTTAAGTTGCCTTAAAACGCTTTCAAACTCTTTAAAAATGGAATCCATTTTACCAGGATCTGATTGAATTTCCGGCCTAGTAACCCTGTAGACAAAAAATCGTGCATTAACATCCACAGCTTTCATGTGAGCAGGATTTTTAGGATCGAAAGGAACCTCGCCACGCAGGGTCTTGTTGAAAATTTCTGAGCTTGCAGATCTTTCCTTTAAAACATCTTCCAAAGGAATAGGCTGCGCCAATGCAAACATTGGTATTACCAAGGCAAAGAACCCAAGAGCTTTGATCAATCTAATGGATAAAAACATGAATAATTCCCTAAGCAGCGACAACTCAAATTAAAAGAAATCATCTGCGATAATAACACTTTATAGCGAAAAATGTTGGAATTATTTTCGAATATGGTCTGATTCAGCGAATTTTCTGACAAGATGGAAGTCTTGAAATTCCTTGGGGGTCAAACATTCCACCGAGGCATCTTGGGCTGTAATTCGATACCATCGCTGCGCGGGTTGTGAACAAGCTAACTTGTTCCAAACTAGGTAAAGATACCAGCAAGGGCGGATTTGATCATTTCGAGTCAATCGGGCTTGGGTCAGTTCTCCTGCTGCGCGAAACAGCAACGCTTCCAAGTTTTGATCATTAGGTACTTCCTGCTGATCTTTTTTCGTTTTCTCCAAAGCCAGCAAGTACAAACCTATACCGCGGTTCAAATGCTCTTCATAAACATCGCCCAATTGCTCTGAAATTGCCATCAATCTGCTATGGGCATGAATCATATGCCGATTAGCTTGTTCGCCAAATTGCTGGGTATCTTTGATGAACAAGTTAAATTGATCCCTTGCTTCTTCAAGCTGATTCATCCTCAAGAGAAGGTCCGCATAATTCTGCCTTACAATTACATTACTAGGTTCAAGCTCGAGACTAATTTTCAGATGAATAGCAGCAATGGAATCGTTCCCCTGAGCTAGGCAAGCCGCCGCCATCGAAAGATGCGTTTTAGCAGAGTCAGGATTAATTGAAAGGGATTGCCTAAACGAACGAAGAGCATTTACCGGGTCGCCTGCATCTAAAGATTTTTGGCCCGCTCGCCAATGTAAATCTGCAAGTGAATCAGCGTTATCAGCCAAGGCAACTAGAGGGATGCCTGCCAACAAGATTATTAAAAAGAAATAGGCAATTATGAAGTAACGCATTATCTCCCCAAATTACAAAGGAATAATTTTCCTCATAATCCTTATCGGCCAGTAAAGGCCGGGAGATAACCCGTAAAAATGATTGAATTACAATAGAGAGAATGCCGACATGAGGAAAAGAGGGCAACTTTCATTGCCCTTTTTACCCATATTAAGAATTAACGCCCATGCTGACGCCCAGTTTTTCGAGAGCTTCGCTTTCGATTTGTCGAACGCGTTCTCTGGTAAGGCCCAAACTTTCCCCAATTTCTTTAAGGGTTTTAGGCTCTTCGTCATCGAGCCCGAATCGCATTTTAAGAACGATTGCTTCGCGTGGATCCATTTTTCCTAGCAAATCTTTGACATGAACCAAATCATCAGCTTCCACCATTTCGTTATCAGGGGTTTTGCTGTTTGAATCCATGATCATTTCTTCAAGAGACCAGCCACTATCGGATTGTTCTGGTTGAGGAGCAGAATGGTAAACCTTGATTGCTTTCTTGATGATATTGAGTTTCTTTTTGGGTAAATCCAAGCTTGCTGCAATTTCTTCATGGGACGGGGGCCTGCCAAGAGTATCATGGAGAATCGCATTGGCTCTGCGCCATTTGGCAAGAAGTTCAACCATATAAGCAGGAACTCGAATGGTTTTTGCGGTATTCACCAAAGCGCGCTTTATGGATTGTTTAATCCAATAGCTAGCATAGGTGCTAAAGCGGGTGTTCATGGTTGGGTCAAAGCCTTCAACAGCCCTTAAGAGACCGAGGTTGCCTTCTTCAATAAGGTCTTGTAGTGCAAGGCCTTTCCCGGTGTAGCTTCGGGAAATATTAACGACTAACCTAAGGTTTGCCCGAACCATACGGTCTCTAGCCTCTGCATCGCCTTTTTCAATTCGATAAGCAAGTTGCTTTTCCTCATCTGCATTAAGAAGAGCGGTTTCGTTAATTTCCTTTAGATAAGTTTCTAAGGGAGATTGAACTGCTTCAGTGCGTGGGCGACTTGGTCGAGTCATGGTGTTTTCCGGTGGTTACTAGGTCGCTAAAGTTCAATGATCGTTACTTACATTTTAGCAAAGTGAGGTAAATTTGTTCATGCTGTTGAAAAATCAGCAGCATGTTAAAACTACCACGCCTTCACTTATGATAATTATCGACATGAAGAACGCATCTCTGAAAAGGTGTTACCGGTCTAACAGGGTTGAAGTTGTCAAAACGATATCAATAAGGAACTAACCCTTGCAAGCTACCAAACACGCAAGACAGGAATAATTAAATGATAAGGGATGACCGTCACAACCGGAACAAAAAAAATAACCGCTCCGGGAATAAATCCCCGGAGCGGTTAATATAAAAGGAATAACCCTTATTGTTGATCAGGTTCGGATTCGGGCATGTTAATCAAATTGCCCGCACCAGCAGAGCCGGTTCCGCCTCGAAGTTCTCTTTGTGGCCTGTTTGAATCATCATCAGAAGTTTCTTCAGTTTCTTCCACATAAGGTTCGTTCAATTTTCTGCGAGAAAGGCCGATCTTACGATCTGCAGCATCAACGCGAAGAACTCGAACTTCGATATCATCCCCAACCTTCACAATTTCCTCTGGGCTTTCGATTTTATCATCGGAAAGCTCGGAAATATGCAGTAAGCCTTCGAGACCGGGTTCAAGTTCAACAAACACACCAAAATTAGTGAGTTTGGTAACCTTACCCTTACGAAGTTCGCCTGCTTTGTATCGGCCTGGGATATCACCTTCCCATGGATCGTTGTTCATTTGTTTCAGGCCAAGCGCAATTCGCTTTCGTTCCTGATCAACATTTAAAACAACGCAAGTAACTGCATCGCCCTTATTCACAACTTCACTTGGATGAGTGACTTTGCGAACCCAACTCATATCGGTTACATGCAACAAACCATCGATACCTTCCTCGATTTCGATGAAAGCACCATAATTAGTAAGGTTGCGAACAGCGCCTGAAACAATGGTGCCTGGAGGATATCTCTCTGCAACTTTGTCCCAAGGATTATTCTGAACCTGCTTCATGCCAAGAGAAATCTCTTGTTTATCTTTGTTGATGTTCAGAACTTGAACTTCAATCTGGTCACCAATCGATACCATCTCGTTAGGATGGTTGATTCTCTTGGTCCAGCTCATTTCGCTGATATGAACAAGGCCTTCGATGCCTGATTCAAGTTTAACGAACGCACCATAGCTCATAACATTGACAACTTCGCCATTGTGGCGGCTGGCAATAGGGTATTTATCAGCAACGCTGGCCCAAGGGCTTTGGGATTTCTGCTTAAGACCAAGAGCGATTTTTTCGCGATCTTTATCCACAGAAATAACATAAACCTCAAGCTGCTGATCGATGTGAACAATTTCGTGAGGATTGCTGACACGGCCCCAAGTCATGTCGGTGATGTGCAACAAGCCATCGATACCGCCGAGGTCGACGAATGCGCCGAAGTCTGCGATATTCTTGACAACACCCTTGCGAACTTGATTGGGCTCGATTTCTGAGAGCAATTTTTTCTTGAGGTCTTCGCGTTGATCTTCAAGCAATTTACGCCTGCTGACAACGATATTGCGACGCGCCTCATCAATTTTGAGGATTTTACACTCAATACTGCGGTTGATGTAGTCACCGATATCAGGGGGCCTGCGAATATCAACTTGCGAGGCTGGAAGGAACACATTGACGCCAATGTTTACCAGCAAACCACCCTTGATTTTCTTGGTGACCAAACCGATGATGACATCTCCTTCTTTGTGCTTAGAGATAATCATTTCCCATTCTTTTTGGCGCTTTGCTTTGCGATAGCTAAGAAGAATGTTGCCTGTTTCGTCTTCAACGGATTCAAGAAGAACTTGAACATCTTCGCCAGCTTTGGGCATAACAATTTCGCCCGTAGCTTCATCAAACCATTCGTTAAGCGGGATTACGCCTTCACTTTTGTAGCCGATGTCGATAACAACATCATCACCTTCGATACGGGCAATACGCCCTTTGATAACTTTATTGGATTCAAATTCTTGTTGGTCGTCGAGCAACCAGTTTTCAACATCTCCGCCGGTTTCGGGCCTACTAAAGGCTTCTGCCAACTCGTTGTCTAATTCAGAATCTGACAAATCATACTGTCGTAAAAGATTTCGATTTACCATGGATATGACCAAACTCCAAAGCAGTTCCTTCGATGAACCGTTTAACTAATCCTATTGCCAGCGATAGTTTTGAAGGAAACAGCGATAAAAAAGCCTGACAATGCGGATGAAAAACATTTTCTCATCTTCGTCGCCTGCCACAAGAGTTTATTATAGAAAAAGCAAGGAATTGAACCAGAGAGGAAGTATGAATCCTCTCTGGTAATAAGCAATAACCACGAAAAGGGGCTATTCTGGGAAAAGAGGTGTACTTAGGTACCTTTCGCCAAGGTCTGGCAGTACCACTACGATCAATTTGCCTGCGTTTTCTGGGCGGTGCGCCACCTGAACAGCAGCAAATGCAGCTGCACCACAACTAATACCACACAGAAAACCCTCTTCTTTCGCCATTCTTCGGGTCATATTAAAAGAATCTTCATCGTTAACCAAAATCACTTCATCAATAATACTTAGATTTAAAACTCCAGGAACAAATCCTGCACCAATGCCTTGAATTTTATGCCTACCGGGCTTAAGTTCTTCACCCTTCATTCTTTGAGTGATCACGGGGCTCGAAGACGGTTCAACCGCGATAGCTTTAAACGAAGGTTTTCGGGCTTTAATAACCTCGCTGATCCCGGTAATCGTACCCCCGGTACCAACGCCCGAAACTAAAATATCAATTTTCCCATCGGTATCGCGCCAGATTTCTTCCGCAGTTGTTTTGCGATGGGTATCTGGGTTATTTGGGTTCATGAATTGTTGTGGCATGAAGGAATTTGGAGTATTTGCAATTAATTCCTCTGCTTTAGCAACTGCACCACTCATCCCTTTTTCGCCAATAGTAAGCACGATTTCCGCACCAAAAGCTTTTAGCAAGCGCCTTCGTTCCAAGCTCATGGTTTCGGGCATGGTAACAATTAATTTGTAACCGCGCGCTGCACAAGTAAACGCTAAACCGATACCAGTATTCCCGCTGGTCGGTTCAATAATTACCGTACCTTCCTTTATTTTACCCTCTTTTTCTGCAGTATTGATCATATGCACAGCAATACGATCCTTGACCGACCACAGAGGATTGAAATTTTCTAACTTGGCAGCAACAGTTGCTTTTGCATCACCCACCACTCTTCGCATCCTTATAAGAGGGGTGTCGCCCACACATTGGGTGATGTCATCATAAATTTTCCCACGCAATTGTTTTGATTCCATGAAACAGCTCCTGTCTTGTAGGCCTTGCAAATTCTCAACTTATATTAACTTACACCATTACACTGAAAATCGGTTCCTAGCAAGAGATTCATTATGTTTTGCTAATGGCCTATTTGATTTAAGTCAAACTTTTCAAAGCAATTCAACAACATTTTCCGCCTTAATCACTTCTGATAACCAACTTGATTTTAAAGGAACTTACTTTCTGATTTGCAACAAATTTTAACCTAATGAAACACTTGCAATCTTTTCATCCTATTATTGGGTTGTCATTTTTTTAAGCTCGGATAATCTTCCTTATATGAGTAATAAAGTTTTGGTTTTTGATTTTGGTAATGTAATCGGCATGTTCAGCCATTTGAAAGCTGCTGTGCAGATGTCCCAGCATTGCAACAAAAACATTGAAACCATTAGAACGGTTTTATTCGAAGAAACTACTGAAAATGAGCTTGAAAAGGGCAATATTTCGCCCGAGCAATATCGAAAAATTATACGCGAATCACTGCACATCAACTGCCCAGATCACGAATTTGACCATGCTTTTAGCGATATGTTTACAGCCAACGATGCTGTTTGCAACATCATCCCTCATTTGGCAAAATCACACAGGCTGGTTTTGTTAAGCAACACCAATTGGTTCCATGCGAAGCGTTTTCTTACCCAGTTTAACCATGTACTGGGTCATTTTGATTCATTGATTTTGTCTCATGAAGTGCGCTGCAGAAAACCTGCCCGGCAAATTTATGACATCCTCAATGAAAAAACAAACACCAAGCCCGCAGATTGCTTATTTGTTGATGACCTTCATGCCAATATTCAAACTGCTAAGGATTGCGGTTGGGACGGAATTGTTTATCATCCAGAAATTAATCTTGAAAAAGAACTGATGAGCAAAGGTATTTCTTTTTAGCTACTATTCTGGACTATCATAATTTAAACAAATGGAGAGAACTATGAACCTGATCGAAAAAGCAGACCCAGAAGTTTGGAAAGCAATTCAGCACGAAAAAACCAGGCAGCAAGAAGGTCTGGAAATGATTGCCTCCGAAAATTACACAAGCCCGGCGATCATGGCCGTTCAGGGTTCTGTTCTTACCAACAAATATGCTGAAGGGTATCCAGGTAAAAGATATTACGGCGGATGCGAGTTTGTTGATGAAGCCGAATCTCTTGCAATAAGCAGAGCTTGCAAGCTTTTTGGTGCTGAACATGCAAATGTACAGCCTCATGCGGGCGCCAGCGCCAACATGGCCGTTTACTTTTCTTGCCTGCAACCAGGTGACACCATTCTTGGCATGAATCTGGCCCATGGAGGGCACCTTACTCATGGAATGCATTTGAATTTTTCAGGCAAGCTTTACAAGATCATTCCTTATGGTGTTAAGCAAGACGATGGCAGGATTGATTATGATGAAGTAGCAAGATTGGCCAAAGAACATAAGCCAAAAATGGTACTAGCTGGTGCTAGTGCTTATTCCCGGGTAATTGATTTCGCAAAGTTCGCAGAGATTGCCAACGACAACAAATCGATTTTCATGGTGGATATGGCACACATCGCAGGATTGGTAGCTGGCGACCAACATCCTTCACCTGTACCATGGGCAGACTTTGTAACCACCACCACCCACAAGACATTGCGCGGGCCCAGGAGCGGGCTTGCAATGTGCAAGAAGCAATGGGCGGACAAGCTCAATCAGGCCGTTTTCCCCGGAATGCAAGGTGGGCCGCTTATGCACGTGATTGCTGCAAAAGCAATTATTTTTAATGAAGCGATGCAACCCGCTTTTAAAGTTTATGCCTCGCAAATTGTTGCCAATGCTAGGACTGTAGCCCATGAAATCATGGCACGCGGGCATCGGATAATTTCAGGTGGTACTGACAATCACATGATGCTAGTAGATGTAAACCATAAGGGATTGAGCGGCAAAATTGCTGAAAAATCACTTGATGCTGCAGGAATTACGATCAACCGCAATGGCATCCCGTACGATACTAGGAAGCCACTAGATCCTTCAGGCATCCGAATTGGAACTCCCGCCTTGACTACTCGGGGCATGAAGGAACTCGAAATGAAGCGAATTGCACATTGGATTTGCGATATTTTAGAGAGCCCTGATGATAAGAACTTGCAGTCCAAGATTCATGGGGAGATCAAGGAACTTTGCAAGAGTTTTCCTGCTCCCTCGGAACTAGCTTGATAGTTGCCTCGAAAAGTTTTAATGTTTGAACTATGTTAGAATACCAAGGGCAATGTCAGCTGCTATTTTGTTTTGGCAACGCCCTTTCACTTACCCTTGCAGAGGCTTCATGGCATTAGAGACAGCGCTTCATTCTTGGCATTCTTCGAATGGGGCACGCATGGTTGATTTTGGCGGCTGGGATATGCCCGTCCAATACACAACCATTGTTGATGAGCACACTGCAGTTCGCAATGACTCCGGGATTTTTGATATTGGTCATATGGGCAGGCTCAAAATTCATGGGTCAGATGCCACAAGTTTTCTTCAGATGATTTGCACCAACAATTCTGCCAACCTTAAACCGGGGCAGGTTCGGTACAATCTCGTTTGCAATGAAAAAGGTACCATTCTTGATGACATTCTTGTTTATCAGCATGGCTTAGATTTCCTTTTAGTCGTTAATGCTTCGAATCGCATAAAGATCGTATCTTGGCTATTAAACCATTCAGGATCTTTAAATGTAAAAATTGAAGATCAAACTCTTGCTACTAGCATGATTGCTGTACAAGGGCCAAACGCCATCGCTCTTGCCAAACAACTGATATCTGATGACCCCCTCAAGTTGGGCTACTACTTCAGTTTTGATTCCAAAACAATGGATGTCCCCAGCCTAATAAGCAGAACAGGATATACTGGCGAAGATGGTATCGAAATCATTCTTCCCAAGGGCGAAGAAATCAAAGTTTGGAAAAAGCTAGTCGCAATGGGATGCAAACCTTGCGGATTAGGAAGCAGAGACACACTCAGGCTTGAAGCAGCTATGCCACTTTATGGGCATGAAATCGATGAAAACACTAATCCTTTAGAAGCTGGGTTAGGATGGGCTGTTAAATTAGACAAAGGCGAATTCATTGGCAGAGATGCTTTGGTAAAAGAAAAAAACAGCCCATCCGGTAGAGTGCGTGTCGGTCTTGAACTTCCCGGAAAACGAATTCCCCGCGAATTATATCCCGTCACTAAAAATGGCACGGCCTTGGGGAAAGTTACTAGTGGTACTTTTTCCCCCACCTTTAATAAACCCATTGCAATGGCTTATGTTCCTGCTAGTCTATCTGCCGTTGGTACCGATTTAGATATCGATATTCGTGGTAAATTCGAACCTTGCAAAGTGGTTTCTTTACCTTTTTACAAGCGAAAAACAACTTGATGACACTGTTTGTCATCTTGGGATTTGGTTAGTAGCTGTTTGGTTGCTTATTTATATAAATAGAAGCGAAAGTGCTTCAGGGAGTATTTACAATGGATCCGATTAAACTCCGATACGCAAAAACCCATGAGTGGGCCTCAGTTGAAGGCAACATTTGTACAGTTGGTCTTACAAAATTTGCTGTCGACCTACTTACTGATGTAATTTACATCGATATGCCCGATGTTGGTGATCCTGCATTAAAAGGTGATAGTTTTGGTGAAATCGAGTCAGTAAAAGCGGTTAGTGATATATACGCCCCAGTTGAAGGCGAAATCATCGAGATTAATGATAAATTAGTCTTAGACCCTGCTACGATTTCTAAGGATCCTTATGGTAAAGGCTGGCTTGTTAAAATCAAAATGTCTGGCAAACCTAATTTGGATCATTTAATGAATCATGCAGCTTATGAGAAACAGATTGCGTCTGAATCTCATTAGTATGCTTTTGCAAGAATTTTAATTAGCACAATTTGAAGGGAGTTGGATCGTGCCTTATCTTCTAAACACGCCTGATGATAAAAATGAAATGCTCAAAAACATTGGTGCCTCGAGCATTGATGAGCTTTTTAGTAATATACCTGAATCTGTGAGGCTTAACCGGCCTCTGGATATCCCCAAGGCCCTTACTGAAATTGAGCTTTCAAGGCATATTGCTCGCCTTGCTAATTCTAATCTCAATGCAGACAGTGCAGTTTGTTTCCTTGGTGGTGGCAGTTATGATCACTTCATCCCCGCAGTTGTTGATATGGTCGCTTCTAGAAGCGAATTCTATACCGCTTACACTCCTTATCAGGCAGAAGCTAGTCAAGGAAGCTTGCAGGCTTTTTACGAATTTCAAACTATGATTTCGCAGCTAACTGGGATGGATATTTCAAATTCCAGCCTTTATGAAGCTGGATCTGGCCTTGCAGAAGCCATCTTGATGGCTATGTCGGTCACAGGCAGGATGGGTAAAGTTCTGGTTGCAGAATCAGTTCACCCCGAATACAGACTCTCTTTCATAACTTACCTTGCAAATCTAGAACCCACTGTCGTTACAGTTGCATGCCCTGAAGGAAAGATGTGCCTGAATGATCTTGCAAGCAAACTTGACGAAACAGTTAGCTGTGTGATTGTTCAACATCCAAACTTTTTCGGAAACCTTGAAGAAGTTGAAGAGATTGCAAAACTTGTTCATTCTAAGGGTGCACTTTTCATCGTCGCCTACGACCCGATTAGCCTTGGCATTTTAAAAAAGCCGGGCGAATACGATGCTGATATAGCAGTAGCTGAAGGTCAGTGCTTGGGCAATCCAATGATCTATGGTGGGCCTTACCTTGGATTACTTTCGTGCAAAGAAGCCTTTGTAAGAAAAATCCCTGGCAGACTTGTTGGTCAAACGGTAGATCGCAAAGGCAAACGATGCTGGGTACTTACGCTACAAACTCGTGAACAGCATATACGCAGGGAAAAAGCAACAAGCAACATATGCACCAATCAAGGACTTTTTGCCTTAAGAGCTGCGGTTTTTCTTGCTGCCATCGGACCCAAGGGCCTTACTGAAACAGCAGAACTATGCTTCCGAAAAGCTCACTTCCTCATGGATCTTCTTTGTAAAATTCCCGGGGTCAAACCGAAATTCAATCTTCCTTTCTTCAAAGAATTTACCATTGAACTTCCATGCAATGCTCAGGTTGTTATCAACTCGCTTATTGATGATGGCATTCTTGCAGGCTTATCTCAGGGCCGTTGGTCTAAAGATTTACCCAATGTAATGACCATCGCCGTAACCGAAAAACGAACTCGTTCAGAGCTTGAAAACTATGCTGCCGCTTTTGGAGCTGCTATTACTGCAGCTTCTTCTCAGGAAAAGTCTAAAGCTTTAAAATCCTGATAATTTCAAAACTCCAAGTATTTTTCTCGAGGGCATTATGGATAAGTCTCAGTCTACCGGTTTGCTTTTTGAAATCAGTCACAAGGGCAGAAGATGTCATCTTTTACCTGATTGCGATGTCCCCACAAAGACTTCCGCTGAACTTCTTGACAAAAAATATCTCAGCAATGATCCAACCCATCTGCCTGAGATGGCAGAAATCGACATCGTCAGACACTTCGTTAATTTATCCACCAAAAATATGGCCATTGATTGTAACTTTTATCCTCTCGGAAGTTGCACCATGAAATATAATCCCAAGCGCCATGAACGGCTTGGGGCTTTGAGTGGGTTGGCACATGTCCACCCTCTTCAAGATGATCAAACCTGCCAAGGCATGCTTGAAATATTATGGGAGATGCAAAATTATTTGGCCGAAATAGCAGGGCTTGATGGTGTTTCACTACAACCTGCTGCAGGTGCCCAAGGCGAATTAACAGCTCTTTTAGTTGCTGCTGCTTACTTCCGCGACAAAAAAGAAAAACGCACCAAAGTTCTTATCCCTGATAGCGCACATGGAACCAACCCCGCTAGCGCTGCAATTGCTGGCTTCGACACTATAACCATTAAAAGTAATGCGCGTGGTAGGGTCGACATGGACGATCTTATTTCCAAAATCGACTCTCAAACTGCAGTATTCATGATCACCAACCCAAACACTTTGGGCCTTTTTGATGAGCAAATCGTACAAATCACTGACTTGATCCACAAGGCAGGCGGCTTGGTTTACCTTGATGGTGCAAACATGAATGCCATTCTTGGTATCACCAGACCGGGTGATTTTGGTGCCGACATGATGCACTACAATGTACACAAAACATTCACTGGGCCCCACGGCGCAGGTGGTCCCGGATCTGGACCTATTGCAGTCAGAAAACAGCTTATACCCTTTCTTCCTGCACCTTTGATTATTAAGACAAACGAGGGTTTTAAACTCGACTATGATCGCCCAAAAACGATAGGCAGGGTGAGAAGCTTCTTTGGAAATGTCGGTATTCTACTCCGCGGATATTTCTATATCCGTACACTTGGGCCAGATGGGCTCAAACAAGTCAGCCAAAATGCCGTATTGAATGCAAACTATCTTCTCAGCCTTGTCAAAGAAGCCTTTGATGTCCCACATGGTGACAGGTGCATGCATGAATTTGTAGCAAGTGCCAGAACCCTTCGAAGAGACAAAAAAATTAGTGCTATGGATATTGGCAAGCGCTTGCTGGATTACGGATATCATGCTCCTACGGTTTATTTCCCATTAGTGGTTTCTGAAGCAATGATGATGGAGCCTACTGAAACCGAAAGTAAGGAAACTCTTGATCACTTTGCCAAAACTTTGATTAAGATTCGGGATGAAGATGCAGAGTTCCTTCATGACGCACCACATACTCTGGATATCAGCAGACCGGATGAAGTTAAAGCTGCTAAAGAACCTATGCTGCGCTGGAAGAAGTAATCATTTTCAGGTATTTTAATTGATCGAGTGCAGGCTTTTGCCCTTGGAGTCCAATCTTGGGTCATATGCGATGGCCTCAGATGAATTATTGCTTGAACTTGCAGAAGAAGGCATTTGTTCGCTTCGTTTTTATACCTGGGCTGAACCCACCGTTAGTCTGGGCTACTTTCAACCCTCTTCTCTGTTATCGAATTCACAAGAATTAAAAATGCTGCCTTGGGTTCGAAGGGCTACTGGGGGCGAAGCTCTGGTTCACCACCATGAACTGACATACGCCTTGGGCCTGCCTTTAAATATTGCTGGGCAGAAATCGACTCTTTGGCAGGAAAAGATGCATCTTATCATTCAAAAAGCTTTGTTGATTCTGGGAGTATCTCTTCCCGCAATCAATCTGCCCGAAGTGCGAAATGACCCAACTAACCTACTTTGTTTTCATCATCACGCACCACAAGATCTTATTATCAAGAAGCATAAGGTTGTGGGAAGTGCACAGCGAAAAAAGAAAAGAAGTGTAATCCAGCATGGGGGAATCTTACTTGCCCAAAGCATTTACACTCCCTCGTTGCCTGGGATACTTGAACTTTCAGGGATTAAAATTTGCCCAGAAAAACTAGCTGAAACAATTGTTAATGAATGTCGACATGCTTTAGGTTGGGGTTTTAATACTTCGAAATGGTCACTTGAAGAGGAAGCAAGAATACAACATTTTGTTGAGCTTCGTTTTGCAAATACAGATTGGAATAACAAAAGATAAAAAAGAAGCCCCGCAAATTTCTTTGCGGGGCCCAGCGGTTGAGGATTATCAGGATTACCAGGCTGAGGACAGTTTGATTTATTAAAACCAACTCCGCCCAACATTAATGTTCATTTTCATGAACAAA
>CAMDHK010000048.1 GCA_945897965.1 Candidatus Kuenenia stuttgartensis
CAGTTTGAAGCAATTGATAGTGACCTAAAACTTGAAAAACAGGAAGTCGTGCTTACGGTTCCCGCCTCCTTCGACGCTGATGCCCGTGATTTCACCATGGAAGCGGCCAAAGAAGCAGGTTTTAAGAAAATCAGCCTGCTCGAAGAACCACAAGCTGCTTTTTATTCTTGGCTTGAAGCAAACAAAGATACTTGGCGCGAACAAGTTCAGGAAGGGGATGTAATCCTAGTTATTGATGTCGGTGGCGGTACCTCCGATTTTACTTTGATTGCGGTAGAATCAGATCAAGGAAATCTTTTTTTAAATAGACTTGCTGTTGGGGAGCATATCCTCCTTGGTGGCGATAACATGGATCTTGCCCTCGCATACGAATTATCAAGGCAACTTACCGCCAAAAATGTAAAACTCGATCTCGCACAAATGGTTGCTCTTTCACATGCATGTAGAACTGCAAAAGAAAAACTTCTAGGGGATAAAGATCTTCGATCTTGGCCAATGACCATTCTTGGCCGCGGTTCAAAAATGATTTCAGGCACAATTAAATGTGAGTTAGAAAGATCAATACTGGAGAAAGTGTTACTAGAGGGATTTTTCCCTATTTGCGGCCCAGATGACCAACCCGCCTTGCAATCGGGCTATGGGTTTCAGGAAATTGGTCTACCTTATGCAGCAGATGCTGCAATTACTAAGCATCTTGCGAATTTTTTAGTGAAGCATCGAAAATCGATCGAGCAAAAAGCTTCCCAAGGCAAATATGAAAAAAAAACTACCGGTGTCAATGTGGTTCTTTTCAATGGCGGAGTTTTCAAATCAACCCTTCTTAGACAGAGAATTTTAGACAATCTTGAATCTTGGAGCAAAGGCCCAATTAAAATGCTTTCGCATCAAGATTTAGATTTATCGGTTGCGGTTGGGGCAGCGAGTTTTGGAATTGCAAAAAGAAGCAAAGGCATTCGCATTCGCGGAGGGGCTCCAAGAACTTATTACATTGGGATTGAGTCTTCTGCTCCTGCAATTCCTGGTTTTCCACGACCGATCAAGGCGTTATGTGTCGTCCCGTTTGGCATGGAAGAAGGCACAGAATCAGATATTCCAGGACATGAATTTGGTTTAATCATTGGGCAAAAAGTCACCTTCCGCTTTCTTTCCTCTTCCACGCGAAAAAATGACGCCCTTGGCACTATCCTTGAAGAGTGGGACGACGATGTTCACGAAATATCACCCTTGCAATTAACTTTGGAAAATCCAGAAAAAAACGCTAGCATGGTACCTGTTTACTTGCACAGCAAAATAACCGACATTGGTACACTGGAGTTATGGTGTATTGGCAAAAATTCGAAACAGAAATGGAAACTCGAATTTAATGTCCGCGAAAACAAAACAAACTCATAAATCAGACTGGTTTCTTAAAATTTCGTAACTATCAATGCATTTATTAAATAGAATATCTTTGCCTAGAATCAAACCTTGGCTTAAGTCTTGTCCACGAAGAAAGAGACAAACATGGAATCTGGTAATAATAAAAAAATTAAGCATCCCTTTGCAATCGTACTTGCTGTAACGGCTGGTTTACTCAGGCTTGTGCCCCATTATCCAGGTTGCACGCCTATAGGAGCCATGACTTTATTCTCTGGAAATAAAATTCATGGGCTTTACTCTTGGTTGATCCCTATCGGGGTTATGTTTATTACCGACCTATTACTTTATTTCCCTTTGGAACAAATATCTTTAAAAGCTTTTTCTTGGATGACACCAGTTATCTATGGGTGTTTTCTACTCAATGTTGCTATTGGCAGATTTATCACACCAGGCAATTTAGTGCTTAAAATATCGTTGTCTTCAGTACTTGGAAGTACACTATTTTTTATCCTTACAAATTTCGCTGTTTGGTTGGGAGGCGATGGAATCGTATACCCTCGCAACTTCGGTGGATTATTACTTTGCTATGAAATGGCGATTCCTTTTTATTCTTATCCAATGCTTACCGATTTATTTTTCACTTTGGGAATTTTCGGTTTAAACGGCTTACTTGAACAAGTATTTTCAACATCAAAGGCACAAGTAAAATCATGAAATTTGCAGCAGTAATAAAATACATTTCCGACGCAGATAAAATCCAGTCTGTAAGGCCATTGCACCGGGCTTATTTAACATCGCTTTTAAATCAAGGCAACATCGCTGCTACAGGCCCTTTTACGGATGGTTTTGGCGCCCTTATCATATATGAGGCACCTGACCATGAAACTGCTGAAAGCTTTATCAAAAACGACCCGTTTAATAAGGAAGGTATTTTTATTACGTGGGAAGTGCGCCCTTGGAATGTCGTGATGGCAAACAAGGATTTATTTCCCGCTTAATTATTTAAACCTAGGTGTTTAAACCTAAGTTGTTTAAAGATTAATTTTTGCGAGCTTGGTATACTCAGGGCCATCGTGCATGTCTTCGCTGGACATCACAAGAACCTGTTTTACATCCAACTCATCAGAAATCCAAGGATGGATTTTCCAATGCGAGCAAACGACTGAAAAATCAAGATCCTGCTGGTTTAACCTTCCGAGCGAAAGATGGGGCTGAAAATCTCTTTGTTCTTTTCTGTAAAGCCCATCCTCTTCAAGTTTATCTGCAAGAACATCATAAAGTTTCTGAAAACTTTGGACCGCATCGGGATCAACACCAAGCCAAACAACCCGGGCCCGTCTGGGATTAGGAAAGCAGCCCATACCTTGCAATTTAAACTGGAAGGGTTTTATTTCTTTGCAGGCTTTTTTAGCAAGATCACAGGTTTTCCAAAGGTCTTTATCATCAATTTGCCCTAAAAACAGCATAGTTATATGCAGCGCTTCGGGCTTATTCCATTTCACGCCAGGAAAATCGTTTGCCAACTCACTTTGTATCTGCAAACATCTCTTCTGCACGGCAGCGGGCATTTCAATTGCAATAAATGCCCGAAATTTCTTAGCCATAAAAGTACCCTTTAGAATGCCAGCATTGAACGGTAATCAGAATATCGCTGATCGATATCTTTGCGAGTGACGCTATTAAGTTTGTCCAAACCAAAACCTTCAACTGTGAGACTGGCAACTACAGTTCCATAGCCCATGGCCCTGCGAAGGCTTCCAGGAGACTTATCATTGTCAGAAGCTAATGAGCCCATAACACCGCCAGCAAAACTATCACCTGCACCGGTTGGATCAATAACTTTTTCGGTGGGAAATGCAGGAACAACAAAAACGCCAGCCTCACTAAACAACATCGCGCCATGCTCGCCTTTTTTCAGGATAACAAACTTGGGCCCGAGTTTTCGTGTCGCATGCCCTGCACGCACTAGATTACTTTCACCCGTAAGAAGCATTGCCTCACTATCATTCAAAAGCAAACCATCAATTCTAGGCAATAATTCCAGTAATTCTTTTTTCTGAATATTAATCCAAAGATCCATGGTGTCAGCTAAAACAAGGTCAGGCTTTGTCACCTGATCCAAAACCTTTGCTTGAACGATCGGGCTACTATTTGCAAGAAAAACAAACTTACTATCTTTGAAATGGTCAGGCAAAATTGGGTTAAAAGTACCAAAAACATTCAAATGAACCTCAAGGGTGTCCCTGATGTTCATATCTTTATGATAACGCCCCTTCCAACGGAAAGTCTTACCTTTTTCTGTAACCAAACCAGAAATATCAATTCCCTTTTTTTCAAAAAGGTCTTTATGCTCTTGGGGAAAATCTTCGCCAACAACCCCCACCAATCTTGGCTTTATAAAGTTACTAGCAACTACGGAAAAAAATGACGCTGACCCACCTAATGCATCATCCACATTCCCATGTGGGGTTTCGATAGAATCAAAAGCAACAGAACCTACAACAAGTAATGACATACAAAACTCCAATAACAAGTGTTTAAGATTTCTTTTCCTTTTACTTAGCAACCAAATCCAACGCAAGATTTATCCTTCGCAAGGATTCTTCTTTCCCAAGAATATAAAGACAATCAAAGACCCCTGGTCCAACTTCGATACCCGTGGTTGAAACCCTGAGGGCATGAATCAGCATGCCTGTATTATGATTACCCGCCAGGCAAAAATCTTTCAATGTAGTTTCAATGCTCGCAACACTAAAATCAGATAGTGAATGCAAAGAAACCGAGAAAGTTTTGAGTAACTCGGGAACACCATCTTTGGCAACTCTTTTGGCTAGCGACTTTAAATCGTAATCGGGATTGGCTTTAAAAAATGGAGCACCATAAGGCAAAATGTCACTAAAAATCTTCAGTCGATCACCGGTTGCATCAATAACTTTTCGCAATGTTTCCAATTCTAGAGGAGTAGGAACAGAATTGATAAATCCTGCTTTTTGCATAAAGGGCAGGGCCCCATCAACTTTTTTATCTAAGGGCAAAACCTTCATGTATTCGCCTGCCACCCAGAATAATTTGTCTGGATCAAAACTTGCGGGTGCATTATTGACCCGATCCAAACTAAATTTCGCAACCATTTCTTTCAAAAGAATAATTTCACTATGATCGTCCAAAGACCAACCCAGCCTAGCTAGATAATTCACCAACCCCTCGGGCAAGTAACCCAATTCTTTATAAAACGAAACGGTCGCAGGATTCAAATCATCGCGAATTTCAATTTGCTCATTAGTCCACCCAACAGCATTAAGCTTTTTAAGAACATCGCTTGTAACAAACTTTTTCATGTCCCGTTTGCTAAGCTTCTTCTTAGAATTAGGTTCATTAACCACCGGAACATGCGCAAAAAATGGCATTGGTGCACCCAAAGCGAGGTAAACTAAAACCTGCACTGGAGTGTTCGATAAATGCTCCGCAGCACGAATCACATGCGATATCCGCATGCCCACATCATCAATTACCGTTGCAAAATTATACAAGGCTCTACCATCGGGCCTAAGGATAATAGGGTCGCCAATCAAGTTGGATTGCCATTCAACATCGCCCCGAATCAAATCATTAATTTTAATCAATTCATCGTCTGGCACCTTCAGCCTAATTGCAGTCTTCTTTTCATTATAAAGTTTGATGCAATCATCTGGAGAAGTTTGCCGATGTTTACCTCGGTGAACATAAGGTTTTTTAGCTTTCTCAGAAGCATCACGCTCGGCTTTAATTTCTTCAGTGGTCATGTAACATGGGTAAGCCTTACCCGCAGCAAGAAGCTGGTTTGCAGCATCGACATAAAGATGATTGCGTTGGGATTGATAATAAGGAGCAAAAGGCCCATCAACTTCCGGCCCTTCATCCCAATCAATGCCCAACCAACGAAAGCCATCAAGGATTGGCTGCAAGGCCTCAACCTTATTTCTCTCGGAATCGGTATCATCGATGCGAAGAATGAATTTCCCACCCGCCTGCCTGGCAACAAGCCAGTTAAAAAGGGCTGTGCGAACACCGCCAATATGCAAGTATCCAGTTGGGCTGGGAGCAAAACGAGTCCTAATTTCCGCCATGAAATGATTCCCTTCAATCGTAAAATACAAAGATAAATATATGACTTCGGGAAGAATCGAAAGGGATGAAAATTTTCGGATTGGTTTTAAGTGTCAGATTTCGAGTTAGATTTTCCGCCTCGGCCTTCAACCAAAGTCACAGTAACCCCCTCTTGAACCACTTTACCATGCTGATTTATTACCTGCCTGTGCCAAGTAACAGTTCCGCGTCTGCCTCGAGAATTACTTTCTATTTCAAGGATTTTGCACCTAACTTTGATTGTGTCGCCAATATTTACCGGTTCCTTAAAAAACCACTCTTTAAATTGAATAAAAGCAATGGTTCGAACAGGTGGCGCAAACAAGCCAAGGCCACTTGAAACGGCAAGAACCAGCAAACCATGGGCAATTGGTTGTCTGAATGGAGTAGATGCAGCAAATTCATGATCCATATGAATGGGATTAAAATCACCACTTACCCCTGCAAAATTAACAATGTCTGATTGGGTAATAGTTCGCCCCAAAGACTCCCATTCGCGCCCTAGTTCAAGGTCATCAAAAAACAAATGCTGCGAGGAAAAAGACATCGAATTTTATTCCTTTCAATGCAAAAGATTACTTGAGTTAAAATAATTACAATATTTTTTCAAGTAATCTTTGTTTTAAACGGGTTTCCGATTAGCATTCAAAAATTATAACTACCCGAATTATCAGGAAGCATCGATGTTGAATATACCCAAAATTGTTGAAAACTTTCCAAAATTAAGACAAAGCAACGAAATTCATGCTGATGCCCCTGGAGGCACTCAAGTCCCCGAAGGCGTGATTAATGCTATTTCGCACTACCTGATTCACCAAAATGCGAATTTAGGCGCTGCTTTCCGAACTTCAAAAGAATCTGACCAGACACTTTTAAATGCAGGTATTACGGTTCAAGCCTTGTTGAACGCCAGAACTAATTCAGAAATTATTTTTGGCAATAACATGACGTCCTTGACCTTCCACATCTCACGGTCGATTGGAAACACCCTGCAAGCAGGCGATCGGATTTTACTTTCTAAACTTGATCACGAGGCAAATATATCACCTTGGCAACTCATGGCACGAGATAAAAAATGCGAAGTTGATTTTGTGGAAATAGATGCAGAAACATGCACTTTTAATAAAGCCGATTTAGAGAGAAAGCTTTCTAAAAAACCAAAATTATTTGCATTTACAGCATGCTCTAACGCAACCGGAACACTAAATGACATTCCAAACCTTACAAAAATGGGCCATGATGCAGGCGCAATTGTTTATGTAGATGCAGTGCATTACGCCCCGCATAAACTAATTGATGTAACCCACTGGGATTGCGATTTTTTAGCATGTTCCGCCTACAAATTTTTTGGCCCACATGTAGGAATTTTGTATGGAAAAGAATCCATGCTAAACAATTTACAACCTTACAAAGTACGACCAGCTGCAGATTCAAACCCTGGCAAATGGATGACTGGCACCCAAAACCATGAAGGTATTGCTGGAACTACTGCAGCCATCGACTATCTCGCTTCTCTTTCAGGTGCAAACGACTCAACCATCAAACGAACCCAATTAGAACAAGCATTTAACAAAATCGAAGAATATGAAAAAACACTGTCCACCTGCTTTCTTGAAGGAATCAGAAAACTGGATGGAATCGAAATTGTGGGGTTAAAAGATTTGGAAAACATCAACCAGCGTGTTGCAACCTTCGCTTTAACAAGCAAAAAGGTTCCAGCTAATATCATGGCAAAAGAATTAGCCCTTAAAGGCATTTTCGCATATAGCGGTAACTTTTACGCAAAAACATTAATGGAAACATTAGGGTATGAAGGCAAGGGGGGCGTCCTTAGAATTGGATTTGTGCATTACAACAATTTAAATCAAGTCGAAGTAATCCTCGATGAGTTAAAAAGAATTTTATCCAGTAAGTAAAAATGCTTTTACTCACTGCTTTTACATCGACTAATTCTTTATCAAAACCTTGTTGACCTTGTTTAACAAATGCTCAAATGCTTATTATGCTATGGTACTATTCTAATAATAGCAGAAGATTATGGGACAAAAAGGCTTTAAAATTTCCGTTCATTGGACACGAACTTTAATTAGTGATATTGTCTACTATGCAAATAAGGTTCCACTTTGCACCATTGAAAAAAATATCAACATCAAGGCAGTGCAAATAGCCAAAAGCAATTCTATAAAACGAATCGGTTGGACCAGCATATTTACCAAGGCAATGGCATTAGCTTCAATTGAATTTGATGAGCTAAGGCAATCTTGGATGTCTTTCCCTTATGCTCATTTGTATCAACACCCAATTCCAATTGCCAGCGTTGCAATAAATCGCATAATTGATTTTCAAGAAGCGGTAGTATTCGGAATGGTTCAAAAACCAGAATCCAAACCTTTATCAGAAATAAATGAAGCACTTCAACATTTTAAAAATAGTCCAATCGATTCAGTATCGTTATTTAAAAGAATGCGAAGAACCTCGAAATTTCCTTGGCCCATAAGAGCGCTAATCTGGAATTACGGATTGTATCTCTCTGGTTATTGCAAAGCGAAAAACTTTGGAACCTTTTCTGTCAGTTCCGTTTCACAACTAGATGCAAATACTATCCACCTTTTAACACCCCTTACCAGCGCCTTGAATTATGGGCCTATAGCAACCAATGGCGATTGTACCATTCGCCTAACATTTGATCATAGGGTTATGGATGGTCTGACCATTGCAAAAGTGTTGTCGTTTATCGAAGAATCGATTAATGAAGCGATACGAGAAGAAATCGAAAATCAAAACCAACAACAAGTAGCATAAAAATGAAAGGCGGGAATTATCCCGCCTTTCCTGTGTCAAATATTACCAACCAGAATTTTACCCAAGAAGAAGATCAGCTTCCCAACCAACGCGTTCAGCGGAGGCACGAAGTTTTTCTAATGCTCTATTTTGGATCTGGCGAACTCGTTCTTTGCTAATGCGAAGGAGGTTGCCGATTTGACGAAGGCTATGAGTACCACTGCCAGTTAAGCCGAAGCGGAGATCCAAAACTTTGCGCTCTCTAGGACGAAGATTTTCCATTAGGAACAACAACGCTTCTTGCCGCTCATTGTTAGAGCGTTGAATCGTGCTTTCGTTATCTGGCATGGCTTCGGTGAGTTTAAAATCACTGTCATCGTCGAGAACAGCATTTAAAGAAACAGGTGTCCGAGTGGCAGTTTGCAAATGAGTCAAGTGCTCAAGGCTAGAACCAGTTCGGGAAGCCAATTCTTGGGGGGTGGGCAAATGTTTGCCACCATGAGCCAAAGCTTCAGATTCTTGTTGCAGTTGACCTAATTCTTGCAAATGGTGAGGGGAAAGACTAACCAAATGGCTTTGTCTTGCAACAGCAATCTGCAAAGTTTGCCTGATCCACCAAGTTGCATAAGTTGCAAGTCGGGTACCATGGCTCACATCAAATCTGTCGATAGCTTGCATCAATCCACAAACAGCTTCTTGAAGCAAATCGGCATAACTAAGAGCATGGTGCCTAAAGCGCTTTGCAACGTGCGCAGCAAGGCGAATATTAGCAGAAGCGAGCCTATGTTTAAGATGTACATAGCGATCATGAAGCCTCCTGATAGCAGCAGCACTGCGAACAGGTTCAATACAGTTATCTTTGATAAACTGTGCCATAGGCCAAGGTTCGAGCGGTGGCCTTTGGCTGCGAAGTTTTGGGTATTGTCTAACCAAGGAACGAACTAATTCGCATTTGGTTTCCCAAAAATCAGCCAACAAGTTTCGTTCTTCTTCTGGAGTTAAAAGATCAGAAGAAAAAATAGTGGGATTTTCAGTTGTGCTAAGGACTTCAATTTCTTTGATATCAATTTCTTTGATTTCAACCTCAGCACTTTTCTTAATTTTCATTACAATTCCTTAGATAAATACAACGAATAATAATTAGCATAAACCCTTACAAATTATGGATTTACAACTTTACACTTATAAAGAAACCATGAAGGAGGATACCAACATAGATTTCGATTGAGCCTAGTTCGAAATAATTGACCCGCAGGTCGAATTTAAATCACCTTGCCCAAGGGATAACGAATCTTATAGGGGATGAGGAGGGATTTCAAGTAGAAATATGAAAATATTACAATAGCTTGAATGATTCATTTCCAAGTGCTTTCTATAAGTGAATTAATCATTACCAATTAACAAATCGACCACACCATGGTTTAACTTTTAAATACTTAGTCAAATATGGGGGTCGAAGTTCACGCCCTCCTTGTTTTTTCGATTCTTTAGACCTAAACCGTTAATAAGCAGTACTAAAGCTAGTAATAATTTTTTTTTCGCTAAACTTGTCTTAAACCCTAGTAGAAACAATTGCCAAACTGAAGTTGGGTTAAAAAACACAAATAAAACAAGTGGCAGAACCAAAAGCCTGCCTTTTTGAACAAAAGTGGCCAGTTTTTCAGGAACTGTAAAGCCTAAATCATCCAAAATAACCCTCAAACAAAAAACAGGTACTCTGATTTCAAAAAAAATGTCATGCACAAGCTTCAATTCCATTTCCACCAAATCTGCCCCCTCTTTACCAAAAATCTTTTTTACCTCCGGAGTTGCAACTCGATCCACGGTCACCGCAACCCCAAATCGAATCAAATTTTGATTAAAAAAATTCGGGTCGACTGAAATTATTTCTGAAATTATGGTTGTTTGATGATTATCAAGAATACGGTCCACAAAAAAAACATCACCCGTCTTGCTTTCTTTTTTACACCCACCTGCAAATCCTGCCAACAATACCAAATTAGGCCTAACCAGTTTATTTACTAAAATCAATTCGCTTAATTGCAAACAAAATCGCTGTGCTTCTCTCCCAACACCGACAACAAAACTACAGATTTGATAGCCCGAATAATCACCTTCAATAAATGAAACCCCTGAAACATGCTTGGTTGTTTTTGATTGAATACAATGCAAAAAAGAAAGCTCCTCAGCCCATGTAGGGAAAAGGAGCCACAAAAGCTTTAATTCAGATGCATCCGCCTGATTAAGTTCTAAGAAAGTTGCCACATCAACATCTTCAGGCTATCACCTAATTTACCATTAACCCCGAGTGCAGCACTGGCCTCAAATCCCGAATGGACCAGGCAATGCTCGCAACGAGGGTCTTTACCATGGCCATAACTATCCCAATCGGTGTCATTCATTAAACCATCAAAGGTATCATGATGAGTATCAGTAATAAGGTAGCAAGGGCCTTTCCAGCCTTTGACATTACGAGTGGGGTTGCCCCAAGCAGTGCAAGGGATTTCGCGTTTACCACTTAAAAACTCAAGATAAATAGGGGAAGACATCATCTTGTATTTTTTGAAAAGGGATTGCGCTTCAACAAATTTCTTACGAATGTCATCACGCGTCATAAATATTTCTGCAGCGCCATCTGGATTTGTTTCATGAACTGCTGAATATCCGTATGAAGGAGAAATCAAAAAGCCATCAACCCCTAATTTTGAAAGAAAAGCGTAAAGCTTGTCTATTTCATCAAGGTTGGTTTCCTTGTAGATGGTGGTATTGGTACAAACCAAAAAGCCAGCTTTTTTTGCAGCTTTTATACCTTCAACCGCAGCTTTGAACACACCTTCGCGTTCCACCATAAGATCGTGGGTCGCTTCCATACCATCAAGGTGAACATTAAAAAAGAAACGATCACTAGGTTTAAACTGATCGAGTTTCTTTTCTAAAAATACACCGTTGGTGCATAGATAAATGTGTTTTCTGCGATCAAGAATTTCTTTTACCAGCCTGCCAATTTCCGGATAGATAAGAGGTTCGCCACCACAAATACTAACAATCGGGGCTGCTGCTTCATCAACAGAAACCATACACTCTTCAACCGAAAGTTTATCCTTAATAGTTTGAGAGTATTCTCGAATTCTGCCACACCCTGTGCAAGTAAGATTGCAAGCATGGAGAGGTTCAAGCATAAGAACCAATGGGAATTTTTTCTGCCCGGTTATTTTCTTTTTGCCTATATAGCCAATCATAGTAGAAGTTAAAGATAACGGAAAACGCATAAGAAATCCCTTTCACTGCATATATGTAAAGAAGCTAAAATCATTTAAACCGACAAACTGATCCAACACCAGATCAATAAGTATTCTGCTTGAAGGCATACCCAAGAGCACGGCAATACCGTGAAAGGGCCATCAATGGGAAATAGACTCGATAATAATGGTACTTAAGATAAAAGACCTTAGGAAACCCCGTGCCCGTAAAAAAGTATTCAGCCCAATCGCCTCCGGAATCTTGGGTATTTATGAGATAAGAAATGCCCTTTCGAACCGCATCCGAGTTTTCTTCACCAGCTGCAAGTAATCCTAAAATCGCCCACGCAGTCTGGGAGGGAGTAGCCTCGCCCTGACCAGCAAGCGATGGATCGTTGTAAGTAGCACAAGTTTCACCCCAGGAACCATCTTGATGCTGACACCCCTTAAGCCACTGAACAGCTTTAATAATCATAGGGGCCTTCATATCAAACCCTACGGCTTTAAGGCCGAGCAAAACTTGCCAAGTACCATAAATATAATTCACGCCCCAGCGACCAACCCAAGCGCCCCATGGTTCCTGAGAACACCGAATATACTCAATAGCTTTTTGAATATGGATTTCATCTGAACGATATCCAAGTTCACCCAGCGCTTCTAACACGCGTGCAGAAATATCAGGACACGTTGGGTCAAGCATTGCATTGTGATCAGCAAATGGAACTTTGGTTAAAAATTCCTGATCGATATCTTTATCAAAGGCGCCCCAGCCTCCATCACGATTTTGCATCAAGAAAATCCAGCGAACCGATCTCTCTATCGCAGCAATACATTCAGGACGATTATGACTACTAGTTTTAACCATTGCAATGATGACCATTGCGGTGTCATCAATATCTGGATAAAACTGGTTGTTATATTCAAAGAACCAACCTGCAGGCTTCATATCAGGATGATTGGTTGAGCAATCAATTTTACCAGTAACCTCTTTTTTCAAAAGCCAGTCTACTGCCTTTCTTAAGTTCAATTCATCTTGGGGTTGTCCAGCATCTGCGACAGCAATCGTAGCAAGGGCGGTATCCCAAACTGGAGAGACACAAGGTTGAAGTCGAATGGAACCATTTTCCTCGATAACCAAGTCGAGCAATTGCTTCAGGGCCCATTGCATTTCGGGGGAAGATTCTTTAACACCCAAGCACTTAAGGGCAACCACGGTGTAAATCATGGGCGGAAAAATAGCCCCTACACCATCGGAGTAATGAAAATGTTCACGCATCCAACGAGCGGCTTTGCTAACTGCATAATTTCTAAGGAACGGTAATCGTGGAGCGATCTTTTTAATTGCAGAGTCTGCCAACAAAAAGAAATTACGCCAGGAGAAAACCTCTTTGGAAGGCGGGGAAGGCCATTTCGCCTGCCAAGGATCTTCTACAAAAAGTTCACGGATACCTTTATCTTTAGGTAATTTAATCGATGGTTTGATCGCAGAAAAAATGCTCAGGGGAACAAGAATAGTTCTAGTCCAACTAGACATCGAATAAATGCTGACAGGAAACCAAGAGGGTAAGAGCAATAGTTCTGGTGGAACTTCAGGGCAATTTTGATAAGAGTATTCGCCCAAAAGCGCAAAATAAAACCGAGAAAAACTATTACAGTTTTCAGCACCACCAGCTTGGAGTATTTTTTCCCGAGCAAGTTTCATCCATGGCAATTGGGTTGATACACCAGTTAACTTCAGAGCAAAATAAGCCTTGGTTGATACACTAAGATCAAAAGGCCCGCCTGGAAAATTACTCCAACCACCATCTGGATTAAGTTGGGATTGGATATAAGCCGAACACTTCTGACATATTTCGTCGTTTTCTTTACCCAAGAAAGCCATGAGTAAAACAAACTCAGATTCTAAAATAGTGTCGCCTTGTAATTCAGCGACCCAGTGCCCATCTTTTTGCTGATGTCGAGTCAAAAAATCGCGGCCATTAACAACCGCAGTAAAAGCTTGGTCTAGCAAATTACCAACCTGACCTGAAACAGGATTAAAAGTCGTGTGCTTTTTATTTATGAATGAGACTGGCACAGGAATCCTTTCCATTGCTAAACAGTTAATTGAACTATTAAAAACGATAGAAGGCTATCTGGCAAGCACCTTTAATAAACAATTTTGAAAAGTTGATTCTTTACCAATAATCTAGATCAATCCAATGGAATGGAACCAAGCAACTGCTTCCTGAAGGGAATTTTCAACAGGACGGACTTTCCATCCAATTTTTTTTAAGGCAACATTGCTTTTAAAATGCATGATTCTTCGAGTTAATTGCACGCCGGTTAAGTTTGCTTGGGGGGCTTTTCCTGTAACAAAGTCAGCCCACAATTCTGAAAAAAAAGCAAATCCGAGAGCCAAAGGGTAGGGGATTTGAGTCTCTGGGCCAGGTAGGCCAACTATATGGGATAATATTTGAAATACTTCCTTAATAGTTTTATTTTCCCCTGAAAGAATATACCGCCTTCCTGGTTCCCCTCTTTCACAAGCAAGAATGAAACCTTGGGCAATATCTCGAACATCCGCCAAATTCAAATCACCAGCAATGTACTCTTTCCTTCCAGTTTTGCAAAAATCGAGGATCATTTTTGAAGGAGGGCTAAGTCCATAATCTCCTGGGCCAATAGGAAGGGTAGGGTTCACTACAATTACGGGTGCGCCCATGGAACCTAATCCCAATGCGAACAATTCTGCACGCATTTTTGACCTACAATAACTGCCAATCGCATCTTTTAATCCAACCTGCTGAGTTTCAGTGATTTCATCTTTTTGATTTTTACGGGTAAGAATACTTTCGGTACTTGCATGAACAATTCTTTTTACACCTAAATCGAGTGCAATTTCGATGACATTTTTCGCACCCTGAAAATTGACCTGATGATAATAGGACCTGCTTTTCCGCCAAAGATTGGGATCTGCAGCAAGATGAAAAACAACGGAACAACCTGATATCGCCTTCGTTAAACTTTCCCTTTTCGTTATATCAGCCCAAACAATCTCGAGATCAATTTTAGGAAGATGGTTGATATTTACGCCAGGTTTTTCAAGAACCCTAACGGCAAAGCCTCGCTGCAAAAGGGCAGAAACCAAATGACTTCCAATAAAGCCAGCACCCCCAGTCACTAAAACTTTATCGCTTTTGTTTAACATTGAATGGAAGTCATTAATTCAGACCATTTACATGACAGCAAGAGAAAGAAAGCTCAAACACTAGTTAGCCTTACAAAGGATTTCACCCCGGCCAAGAGAAATTAAATCTCCGCAATACCTAGACCAAGGAGAAATCGTATTAAATAACGGGAAGTTGAATTGCTTGAGTTTATTAAAATAAATGGTTAGGAAAGCAGGATCATAATTGCAGGAGAAGCGGAAGGTGGGAAGCAATGCTGGCCTTTCAGAAAGAAAAACTAAAGTGCCTCTTTTCATCTCGGCACCAGCCCTTATGCCCACAGATCCAGCAGTAATAATGGTGCCTGCGATCATTCCCATCCCTACAAAATCGCCAACATTTTTACCAATCGCAATAAGGCCCCGTCTCATGTGGGAACCAACTTCATTACCACAGCTTCCATGAACGATAAGATTTCCCCCCCGCATCCCAACCGAGGCGCCCCTGTAAGCAGCGCCAATAAGATGGCCCGCATCGCCAAGGATTTCAATAGTGCCACCCTTCATTTCCGCGCCAACCCAATCCGTAGCAGACCCCCTAACCAGAATTGACCCGCCCGAAATGCCAGCCCCCAGGTGCATGCCTACATTTCCAAGAACTTCAATTTTTCCACGAGTCATTCTGCTACCAATTAATTTAACATTGGAGCAATCATTTTCGATCAAAATAGAATCATCATCCATCGTTCCAGAAATAGAAAAGAACTGCCCAAGTTCGCACTTTCGATTACCATCAAAGACTGGAAGCTTGGAAATGTCTGAGTTAGTTTTACCAAGAAAGAAATCGGGGGTAATACATTCCGCTTCAAGCGGAATCTTAGAACTTGACAGATAAGAAAGACGAATCATAAAAAAACCTTTGACAATAATCAGCTTAAAAACGCATAACTAGCTTATTAAGGAAGAAAGCCTGATGTGAACAGGCCCAAGCTTGCCTCCATAATTACCAGCACTGATGCACTCAACTCCCTCGCCACAAGCTGCATGAAGCGCATTTTTCATTGCAGCCTCAACAGCTTCTCTGGAAAATCCATCGATGACAATTTCATAAACAGCGGAAACATTTAGATCCAATTGCGAAGCTGCAATCGCTCGCAAGGTGGGGCAATAAGCTTCATTGGTACTAGCTTTGAGTTTTTTATATTTACTGCCAACCTTGCTTCCACTACGAACAACGCCGCCGGGAAAAGGAAGAAGAACATCGGGGACTTTGCGCGCTGCAGCAACCCCTCTTGAGGCGGCCTGAAGTGCAAGGGTCTGGGTGGTAGCAAGTATAAGAATATTGCCGCCAGCCACGCCTTTAACTGTGCCGAATTTATCTTCACAAACAAATTCGCCATCCATGACAGGAATTCGCCAATATCTCTTGCCATCCAAAAGTTTACTGGTTTGATACCCATCCCCAAAAAAGCGCAACATGCCGCCAATCTGAATAGCACGCAAAGGATCAATAGGAACGCCATTATAACAAGCGGTGGTGGGGCAGGTTAAAATCGATTGACCAACCCTTGCGACAATTGCTTTTTGCAAAGCCTCTCTGGAAAAAGCGAAGAAGAGCAATGAAAAGCCAGGCCGTCCATCAGGAGTTTCATCCGGAGACAGTTCGCGCTCAATCCCTGCTTCAGTATCGCAACCGATAACTGAAGAAGCATACCCAGTTGAAGTAGTAGCAGCGATAAAAGCCCATTCTCTGGAAACCGCAGTCACAATTACGCGAGTGCCAGTAATAGGAAAAGCTTCTGCGAAGGTATCAATGATTTTGACACCTTGAAAAATAAACGATGGGGTCTCAGAATTATCAATCATGAGAACCCTCGCATCGATTCAACAAACGAATTCTTAGAGATAAAATTAAACAAACTTGGTAATCCCCGGCCTTGCAACTTCTGGCATGGGCATCATTCCCAATTCGTATTTTGCAGGTGTAAGATCTTCCTTTGAATTCCATGCCATATCCCATGTAATTAATTTACCTGTATAAGTTGCCATTCTACCCATGATAGCCATTAAGGTGCTTTGGCACATCCATTCCCCATCATTAATGGGTTTGCCAGCCCTAATGCTTGCAAAAAGCTCGTTGTGTTCATTTTGATACATGTCGTCCTGTGGGCGCTTTTTCATGGTCCAAGGAGTCTTCCCTTTGATCTGATGCTTCATAACATCGCAAGTCCCCTGGGTACCCATGAGATAATCATTCACTTCATTAAAGCAGCCATCCTGCTGACGAGTATAACTAAATGCTTTAGCGCCATTTTTCCACTCATAAACAACAGCGTGGTGATCGAAGATATGACCAAAATCAGTAGAAACCCGAACCTGCCTACCCCCAAGGCCCATCGCAGAAATCGGTGGCTCATCCTTCATAGCCCACATACATTTATCAAGGCTATGAATATGCTGCTCGACAATATGATCACCACTCAACCAAGTAAAATAAAGCCAATTACGAAGCTGCCATTCCATATCTGACCACTCAGGTTCTCGTTTTCGATGCCATAAGCCACCAACAACATAATTGGTGTGCATTGCAACAATGTCACCAATCTGCCCCTCATGAATACGAGTCATTGTCTCGCGTTTACCGTAATGATATCTCCAGCAAAGGCCAGAAACGACAGCAAGATTTTTAGCTTTAGCCTGTTTGCATGATTCCAAAACAGAGCGCACACCAGTGGCATCAACAGCAACCGGTTTTTCAGCAAAAACATGTTTGCCTTTTTCAATCGCATATTTAATTTGCTGTGCACGAAAATGAGGAGGGGTGGTAAGTAAAACAACATCAACCCCACTATCGATAACTTTTTTGTAAGCATCGAACCCAAGGAATTTTTTATCCCCTACATTTATCTTTCCTGCAAGTTCTTTGTCTTTATTAAAACTATTTAAGCTTCCCTCAAGCCTATCTCCAAACATATCCCCCATGGCATGAAGAGAAACAGCTTTATCCGCACGCAATGCCTGAGCAGCGGCGCCAGACCCACGCCCCCCACAACCTACCAAGCCGATTTTTAAAACATCACTGCCTTGTGCATAAACACCGCCAGAAATAATTGGCAAGGCTGATATTGCAACAGCACCCGCCTTTAAAAAATCCCTTCGGGGCGCCACTGACTTTTTGGGAGCAGCCATTTTATCTTCCTTTAAGAAAACAAGTTGTAATTAAGCAGTAAAATCATCAATACAACGGATTAAAAGCTCTAGCAACATTTATTTAGCAATTAATCACCCTAAACTAACATATCTTTAAGGTTTTAACATAACATCTTACGGTTGGTCTTGACATAAAAACTCAATTAGAATAACGAAAGAAGTGTGTTTGAATAAAAGCAAGATAAATGCTTAAGATAGAAGATCAATCATGCAGGAAAGCTTTACGGAATTAGAATCAGCAGATTACTCTGCATCTATTCCATTTCCGGGAATAAACAGGACTTTGGGAAACCAAGAACTGATTAAGAGCATTTTTTGGAAAGAATCGTTAAGAAAGCCAAATAAAGAGAATGACTTGCCCAAGGCGGGTTCACCAGAATGGTTTATGCAAGCGGAAAAACTACGCTACTCTCATTATGGGAAATGGGTTCCCAAACTACTTGAATTCAACAAACACGCAGGCGAAAGAATTCTTTGCATAGGCTCAGGACTAGGAACAGACTGGATTCAATACGCAAAAAATGGCGCAGAAGTTTGGGCAACCACAACCAAAGATACCCACGACGAATTAATAAGACAGAATTTTCAATCAAGGAATCTTACCTTTAATCTTAGAAAGTTATCTAAGCAAGGTATTCTATTTGCGAATTGCAGCTTTGATGTAGTTTTATTGAATGACTTTTGCAAAGAAGAAATCACCCACGAACATCTTAGCTCAGAAATACAACGCGTATTAAAGCCAGGTGGTAAACTGCTCTCCCTTTCTCAATCTCTTTTCAACATCAGTTATTTTCTAAAGAAAGTATTCCCGACAATTGGAAGCCAAAAACAACAGGAAGCTAACTTTTACACTGCTACTGAACTTAAGAATATTTTTGCTTTTTGCCAAGAATCCAGAGTTCACAAAAGGCACCTGCAACGAAATGATCTGCCTCCCTTATTCCGATGGATTCCTATCCCCCTGATCGAACGACTCGTAGGCAAACATCTGATATTCAAAGGCTTTAAACCACTCTCGCAGGCAATTCCTATTTTACAAGCAGCCTAATTTCAAATATCATTAATTTAATTACAAGTAATTTTCTTCGATAGAAAACCATGGCAGCATTTACTGTTGGACATTCTGTATTAAGCCTTGAAGATTTCTTCCATTTACTTCGCATGCACAATATTAAAACCCTTGTGGATGTACGCAGCGTTCCGTTCAGTCCACGAAACCCACAATTCAATCGCACAGAACTTGATCATTCACTTACAAAGGCGGGATTTAATTATCACTTCATGGGAGACACTTTGGGCGGCCGCCCATTTGACGAATCGCATTATCATGAAAACGGTATCGCCAACTATCTCGCAGTACGAGAGAGTAAATCTTTTTCTGACGCACTTGCAAAATTCATGATTTGGGCAAAAGAGCAAAATGCAGCATTAATGTGCGGTGAAGAAGACCCAATAACCTGCCACCGGGCATTAATGATTACGCCGGCTCTGGCTAAATTAAAAGTTTTTCCAAACCATATCCGCAAAGAAGGTATAATCGAAACGCATCGGATGTTTATTCTGCGAACATCAATGCAGGCAAAAATCTTAAAAACCCCGCAACTACCATCATTATTTTCTGATGATACAGAAGATCGTTTATTCGAAGATGCAGTTGAAAAACTTGCAAAAAAATATGCTTACCGAAGAGCAGAAGAATAAATCTTAAAGATCAAAAAGGTAAAGCTTGCAAGGGATTGCGCCATTAAAAAGCCGTATTGTTTTTTGTGGCGTCATTTTCATTTCATTTAATGCATGAACATACCCGGTCATGACAGCCAATTTCCATCCAGAAAAACGAGCTTTGGCAACCGAAGCAATTAGACGATACACATCAGCAACGCCTTCTTCTTGATCCAAACGAATTCCATAAGGAGGATTCAAAAACAAAATACCGGTTGTACCAGGAATTGGTTTTATATTTTC
>CAMDHK010000049.1 GCA_945897965.1 Candidatus Kuenenia stuttgartensis
TCGGTTTTATCACCACCCTGCTTGATGCCTTCACGGGCATAGCCGCCCACGCCCCCATTGTCGCTGGTGAAAATGACCAAGGTGTTTTTTGAGAGGTTAAGATCATCGAGAGTTTTTAGGATTCTGCCCACACTTTCGTCAACGCTAAACAGCATAGCAGCATAGGTGGGGTTGTTATGGCCGCCTACGCCCTGTTTTTTCTGGAATCGTTCGATGAGTTCTTTCTTTGCTTCGTAAGGTGAGTGGACTCCGAAATGATGAACGCAAAGGAAGAAAGGTTTTTCCTTGTTTTGGTTGATAAAGTTGACAGCTTTGTTGGTGAGGAAATCAGCAAGGTAGGTGCCTTGTGGGTATGCCACCTTAGGCGCGGTGACGAAATCATAATGTTTTCCCATGGAAACAATTGCTTCATCGAACCCGCGTTTAGAGGGATGATGTTCGCCCTGTTGGCCTAGATGCCATTTTCCAAACAATGCGGTTTTGTAGCCATTGCTTTTGAGTGAGTCTGCAAGGGTGATTTTTTTAAGGGGTAGATCCACCACATTTTCAACGGGCTTAAGTGGGCGCGACTGCCAATCGAATCTATCGATATTGCCCACGGTGTAAATACCAGTACGAGGGCCATATTGCCCGCTCATCAGGGCTGCCCTTGTAGGTTGGCAGTTCGGGCCACACGAATAACCATTTAGAAATCTCATTCCCTGCGAAGCTAGGCTATCGATGTTGGGTGTTTCGTAATACTTGCTGCCATAACATGCCGGGTCGGTGTGGCCTAAATCATCCGCCATGATGTAAACAATGTTGGGCTTATCTGGCAAAGCAGAAGCTGTAAAAATCGAAAATGCAAAAAGTAATGGCAGCATTTAGTCTTCCTTCTCTGAAGCAAGAACAGGTTTGCCTTCCCAAGTGGCGGTTTTAGTTTTCGCATCCCAGATCAAAATGCGATGCGCACTATTAGGAATTGGGGATAGATCAACTTTTGGTAACCATGCCCGATGCTCTTCCAATATCTTTTCAAACCCCTTTTCCTTTGCGAGGTTCCGCCATTCATTTGGATCTTCACAATGATCATAAAGTTCCTCGGTTCCATCAGCATATTTAATAAAGCGATATCTTTCCGAGCGGATAGAATGATTGCCCGTATTATGGCTGGTGATTGCTGGCCAAGTTCTTGGGGCAGAGGAATTTTGCAAAAGTGGCTGTAGGCTATGCCCTTCCAATCCTTCGACTTTTTGCAAAGAGCATAACTCTATAAGTGTGGGGTAGATATCTAAAAGTTCAACAGGGCGGTTGCAAACAGCATTGGGCGTGACTCCTTTCCCAGCAAAAATCAGGGGCACCCTTGTGGATCGTTCCCAAAGAGAGTTTTTACCCGTGATTCCTTTTTCGCCTAGATGCCAGCCATGATCGGACCACAGCACAATTAAAGTGCTTTCGGCTTTGCCCGAAGCTTCGAGCGCATCTAAAACCCTGCCAACCTGACTATCCATGAAACTGATACTTGCAAGGTAGCTTTTTACCAAAGGTTGCCATTGGTTTGATTTTTTTAACCATGAGAGTCTGGGTTCGGGAAGTTTCCAGTGCAGGTACCAAGAGAATTCCGGAGTGTCATTACGATCATCATCCTTTACCGGGGGAAGGGTTACTTCCTTGGGGTAAAGATCGAACCATTTTTGAGATGCAAAACAAGGCACATGGGGAAGCCTGTACCCTATTCCAAGGAAGAGCGGTTGTGTTTGCTTTTCTTTCAACTTGCTGATAGCCCAATCGGTGGTTTTCCAATCAGGTTGTTCTGAATCATCGTTGGGAAATATGCCCCAATCCATCGCAGGATGCTTGCCAGGAGTTTGTACAAAAGGCTTCGCAGGCTTGGGCATACCCGGGGCAGGGCCCCATGTCGCGCATTCGGAAAGCCGATTTTTAGGTAGGATCGATCCATCATGATAAATCTTGCCGCAGATGTTAGTGTCGTATCCTGATTTCATGAATGCCTGAGTAAGGCTGGTTGCGTTTTCAAGGATTGGAGAGCTTCGTGGTCCAGGCGTTAAGCCATAAACACCGGTGGAAGTGGGCCTTTTGCCAAAGAGAAGACTGCTGCGGGAAGGGTTGCATAAAGGCGATTGGCAGTGGGCGTTAGCAAAGAGAGTGCCTTTTTTTGCCAGCCTATCAATGTTGGGGGTCTTCACATCTGGATGGCCTTTCATGCAGCCTATCCAATCATTTTGATCATCGATGGAAATGAAAAGAACATTGGGTTTGTTATGGGCAGTATCTTGGCCCAGAGCACAAAGGGAAAACAGCATTGCAAAATAATAGAGCATAATGACCACCTGTCAGGGTTTTCTAAAAAACAGATGATTCCCATGTTAATGGAAATAAGTTTGATGGAAAGTGTATAAATGGGTGCTAATCCGTAATTGATGGATGTTTTTTCTTCTTATTAATCGAAGTCGAAGGTGAAAAGCATTAGAATAAAAAAGGATATCCAAGTGCTGGTAACATAAAATGCAGGAAAATGAAAAACAATCAACGCTAGAACCTTTTTGCCAAGGCGTGAATGAGTTGTTGGTTACGGGTGAAAAACTTGTTACCTCGCTGGATGGCAAACCCGATTCATTGGATGGATGGAAGGACTTAAAGGCTAGATTTTCTTCTTTTCAAATGCGCGGGAAAGATCCAGTTCTTATCGCAACACTTTATGGCCCTTCGGGTGCGGGTAAAAGTACCCTGTTTAAATTGCTGACAGGGGTTGATGTTCCTGCAGGCGGGGCAGTTAGGCCTTGCTCCATGGCTTGCGCTGCTGCGGTTCCCGAGTCGCTTGATGATCCGCAAAAGCTAGCTGTATTGTTCCCGGGGTATAATGCAGAAAAGCTGGTATCTCAAACGCAAATACGCCAAACCGATGGGCCTGATCAATTATTGTTTGCTACCTATGCCGAGAAGAAAAAGCAGGCTATCCAATTGGTGCTGGTGGATGTACCCGATTTTAACACGGTTGAGAAAACCAATTGGGACAAAGCCGAGAAAATGCTCGAGCGTGCAGAGGTCGTTATTTTCATGGTTTATGACAACGCTTATTCTGATGACAAAGTAATTCAAGAGCTTGCAAGGTGTTGTAAGAAGTCTGCATCGATGGCCTACATGTTAACCATGACAAATGCAGAAGCAGCGAAGCAGATATGGGGTGATTTGGTGCAGAAGGTTTCCGGGCGGTTTGCAAGCTTTCAGGAAAATCGTGCGGATGGAAAAACGCTGCATCAGTTTCTGTTGGAAAGCCCGGTTTATTTCAGCCCGAGGTCGGAACACCCGAACCTAGAAAATGTTTATCCTCTCAATGAAACGACCCCGCCATTGCAATCGCTGTTGCAGGGGTTTGATGCGGAAAAATTAATCATCTCTGGGCTTAGGGAACCGGCATTGCAAACTCTAGTTTCTTGCACCAACTTCATAGAAAATGCAGAATTAGGATTGGTTGGTATGCAGGATCGGGATCGTGAAATGCATGCCGATTTGTTGCAACACGCCAAGGCTGTTGCCTTCAATGAGTTTCCCGCGGGTAGATTGGTTCAAATTGTTTTGGAAGAAGCCAAGCGTAGAAGGCCTTGGTACTTGCATTTTATCACCCGTGGTTTCGAGATACCCGGCATGGCATTTAAACAAGGCCAGAAGCTGGTGGACTGGTTAAGGGGCAAGAATGAAGATGGCCCCAGCCTATTCAATCGTGATGAACTCGAAAGAAAAAGGTTGCACGATGCCACCGAGCATATGGGGAACCAATGGCGTGGGAATTATCCAGACCTTTCGGGAACAGATGGGGTTCTAAGTTCGGCCAATTGCGAGAATGCTCGCAATGCATTTACGAAGGTTAATATTCCAGAAGCAGGGTTGGATTGGGAGACGGAAGTAAGAACAGATCTGGCTAAATGGGCCGAAGAAAATAAGTGGAAATGCGCCATGCTTGCCACGATTCCCGAGTTGGCGATGACCGGCGGAATCGCATTGCTGATGGTGGATTTGTGTACCACGGGTGGTTTTGGTTTCGTGCTTGCCAACCTAGGACTCGCAGGAACGGCGGGTGGATTAGGTGCAGCAGTGGGGGTTGGAATCAAGTTTCTTGAAGACTATCATTTGAACACGGTGGCAGAGAATGCCCAGAATAAATGGAAGACCCAGCGAACTCAGGAACTTCTGACTCACTTGGATGATAATTGGGCAGCGGTGTTGTTGCAAAGCTGGCGCCTTAAATTGAAAACCGTGATTGATGCTCCGATTCCCCAATTCAAACAAATTTGTATGCGGGTCCAGAAACTTTTACACGAAGGCAAAGTTTCATGAATGCATCTTCCATGTTGGTTACAGCAACTCGGGAAAGGGCCCAGCGACTGGCCAATTCTTGTGCATTATTTCCCCTTTGGCCTGATTCCCTAAGGTTGGATGTAAGGCTTCGTAGGGCCCTTGAAAAACTTAATGCTGAAAATCCGGATGCAAAACCTCTGATAATTGCGTTTCTTGGAGGTACAGGGGTAGGGAAGTCGCATCTTTTCAACGCATTGCTCAACCAGCCTAACGCCAGTCAGGTTTCCCCTGCAATCAGGCCTTGCACCTCCAAGCCAAAGATGGCGCTTTCTCAGCATGATCGCCCTTTATTGCAATCGTATATGGATCTCAGCCTAGTCGATCTTGTGGATGCGCACCTTGATGGCGTGGTGTTGGTCGATTGCCCAGACATCGATAGCATTGATCAGGCCAATCATGAAAAGACTAGGCAGATTCTAGGTTTGGCCGATGTCGTGGTGTTTGTGACTGATCCTACCAAGCGTGCCAATTTTGAAATTCATAAAGAGGTTAAAGATTGGAGCGAACGAAAACGCTGGTACTTTGTTATGACCAAGTTGGATCAATATCCAAATGATGCCAATGCGATCCGGGAAGATTTTATCAAAAGAATAACGGAGCTTGGTTTTGAGGTTGATAGGAAGACGAGTTTTTTTGTGAGTTGCCTGGAACCGGGCAGGGCAGAGTTTTTGGAATTGCGCCAGACCCTTTTGGGAACTCGCTCTAAAGAACTTCGTGCTTTACTTCCACTCGATAGTTTTCTTGGGCATATACTGCATGCGTTGGAGCCTTCTGCGGGGGATTACTTTAAATCCCAGGCCCTGCAACTTAAAAATACCGAAGTGCGTTTAGAGGCTAGATTACAGGAAGCCTATTTGAATGCACTAGCGCAATCGGATTGTTCGGAGGCCCTGAAAACCTTATTGCGGGAACAGGTTTGGCAGCAAAGCCCAGAGAGTGTTGGTTATTTAATGAGCCTGCCCTTGTGGCTCAGAAATCGGTTGGCCTCCTTAGGCGTATCTTGGTCGATTGGGCAGATTCTTACAGGCAAGGCTTCTATTTTAGGCATTGCGGGTATTGGTTTAAGTTCGGTGATGTCGTTGCTACGGGGGCAGTTGCCTTACAAAAAAGTGGCCGGCGCCTTGGGGGTAGAGTTTCGTACCAAGGTTGAATCAATCATTGCTGATTCCAAACGAACGCTTGAAGATTTGAAGATTCCATATGCCGAGGAATCTCAGGAAGAGTTGGCGAAAGAACCCAAGTTAGAGTCGAAAGGCTGGGGCCTGATTGGCTTGGGCGCAGCTTTAGAGGCCGTTGCTAGGCAGGTTACACGCAGGCAACCTGAAGATGAAATACTGGAACAGTTGCGTGGCGATATAGAAAGACTGGGGCAAAAAATCGCCCGGGCTGAGTTTGGTTTCGTAACTTCATTCATCACCAATTTGCTTCCAACGATTGCAGTGGGGGATATTCTTTATCGCACCTTGATGTCGTGGATCAGGCATGATTATCTGCCTTGGAATTTTTATGGCATGGCATCGATGGTGTTCTTGGGAAGCTTGCTGCCTGGTTATTTAATAGTTTCGCGCAAGATATGGAGCGCTTCAACTCTGCCTGATATGAAGGAGTTGGTGGTACAATTGAAAGAGCCGGGTGCGACTGAATTGATTCGCATCGCCCGAAAGAGAGCGGAAAATCTGGCCCATGAGTTTGAGCTTTTGCAAAAACAAGTCATAGAGACCCGAAACACTCTAGCATCAGAATTAGATAGCCCATCCTTCGGGGAACGCGTAAAGCATTCCCCGAAGAGGTAAGCTCTCTATTTCGACTTTCCTTCGAGTTCATCAGCCACATTCGTGGCTTCATAAACTTTTCGAAGTGCCTCGATCATACCTTGTGAATGAACCGAAACAGCACGGCCTTGTTCTTCAGTGAAGGCGAAATCCAATACTAAGGATTGAATGTTGCCATCGAAGATAAGGCCAACCACTTCAGCATCTTTATTGACAACTGGGCTGCCCGAATTGCCCCCGATGATGTCTGCAGTGCAGACAAAATTGAGGGGAACTTTCATGTCGAGCTTGCCCTTTTTGTCGATCCAACGTTGAGGAAGATCGAAGGGGGATTTATTCATGTGCTCGGTAGATCGTTCGTAAAGGCCGGAGTAATAAGTTTCAGCAGGAACCTTTTTGCCGTTCTCTTCGTAACCTTTGACCGTGCCAAAAGCGAGCCGCAGGGTGAAGGTTGCATCTGGGTAGGTGCTGGTTCCTTCGAGTGCGAACTTGACCTTGGCGATTTCGGCATAGGCTTGGCGCTTTGGTTCTTCGACTTCGAGTTCCATGCGTTTGCGGATTTTGCGGGATTCAGCATCAACTGCAAGTGCAAGCAAAAGGATAGGGTCCTTCGATGCAGTGATAGCTTTAGCGCCTTCTTTGTAAAGCCTTTTGCGTTCGTTGACATCTTTTAACTTGGAACCAAGCACGAGTTCCGCAGCACGCTGCTGGGGCGACTTGCCTGCAAGCGAGGTTACAACGATGGGGTGCTTGTAGCCAAGAATCGAAGCCATGAAGGAAAGGCCGTCCGCGAGCTTCACGATTTCATATTCGTCGTAGATTGGCTCTTCGGAGAAGAGCTGAAGTTCCATGGATTCCAGTGCGCTATCGCGGAACTCGCGTAGGCGCTCTTGGTTTTTCTTAGGTTTTTCTTCAGCTGCCCGAACCAGAGTGCGAGCGATGCCAAAAATTTCACAATTAAATCCAGCAGCACCTTCTAAAACGGTGTAGGGCTTGATCAGTTCAGCACGGATCTTTTCCGATGCGGTTACTTTGTCCCATGCGGTTTTGGCATCTGCAAGCTTTGCATCCTTGGCAACAGCTTCTTTAAGCTTAAGTTCATACGCTTGCTTTCTTGCCATCATTTCTGGATCAAGCAATCCACCCAAGCCACCAACTCTAGCCTTGCGACTATTCTGCACCCCAAAAAGAAACTCTTTGGCTTGCCTGGCGTTTTCTTCGCTTCTACCGCTAAACGCATTAAGAAGAACTTCCCAACGATTCAGCCTGTTAAGCAGGAATGGGTAGCCTATGTCTCTGAAATACTGAAGTTCATCAACCGTATTAAGGCGGTTGGTTTTGCCTGGATGCCCGGAAACGAAAACTAGTTCGTCTTCCTTAGCACCCGCTTTGCTCCATTTAAGGAAGTGTTCGATCTTCGCAGGTTTGTCGTTTTCATAAACCCTAAAGAAAGCCATATCGAGGTCGAAGCGGGGGTATTCGAAATTATCTGGGTCGCCACCAAAGAAAGCGATTTGTTGCTCGGGGGCGAAAACGAGTCGAACATCGGTGTACTTCTTAAATCGATAAAGGTGGTAGGCACCCCCTTGATAAAGGGTGACAACATCGCTTCGAAGGCTGGTTTTATCGAGTGATTCTTTTTCGATTTCTGAAATGACAGCTCTGCGCGCAGCAAAAGAATCTTCAGCTTTGGCTCCTGCCTTGGAAGAGGCGTTTACCCTTTCTGTAACATCTTCAATGCTCATAAGGACATTAAGTTCCATGGCTTCGCATTTTGATTCTTCTGCATAAGTCTTGGCATGAAAACCATCACGGTAATAATTGCGATCCTTGGTGCCCATTTTTTGCAATGCATCGGCAGCAACATGGTGGTTGGTCATCACCAATCCATTTGCAGAAACGAAAGAACCTGAACCACCGCTGTTAAATCGAACAGAAGATTTTTGCAAATGATTGAGCCAGGCATCTGTGGGTTCGAAATTATACTTTGCTTTAAGGTGTGCCTTGGGTGGGTTGTTGAACAACCACATGCCTTCATCGCCCAAAAGAGGGGAAAAGTTTGCCATTAGAATTGTAAGGGCAGCTAAAGCTGACCATCTCCGTAAGTAAGAAACCATGAAAGAACCCTCGTAAAAGTTTAGAATAGTGTAGTTATATTATGAGGCAGGCTTCTCTTTGAAAAGCCAGCCCGCACCCGCAAATCCCAATAGTAAGGTTAACACGCCAAACCAAAGAATGGCAGGAAGAATGCCTCCCGGAATTTTTAGCTCTGCTCCGACAGGAAGTTTTTCAGGCAGCTTTAAAAGGTTGGCATTGGTTTGAAAAAGGGCAGGAGCGAAATATTCTCTTCCCATGATTCTTTCAGCAATAGGCCCCAAGAATTCTTCTTTGTCAATTAAGATCTCACGCTTGTCGGGGGTTTTTAGTTTAGTTCCTGCAGGAACTTTCACCCACTTTTGCAGCACTCCCTCTTCACGGCTTAATTCTGAAATTTCTTTCCCAAACGAGATGACATCCGCATCCTTGGCACTTGCACCCAGCTTGAATCTTGCTGCATCTTTGCCCAATTCGTCCAAGGTTGCTTCTCGAGTAACAGGGATTGTTGAATACTGCCAGCGGGCAATATCCTTGGGAATTGTATCGCTGAAAGCGAAGAAAGCGAGAATTACACCCGCAAGAGATCCGCCAGCAATGTAACCCGAAGCGAGTAACACCCCTGGGTTGGTTTCAGATTTTTGAATTGCTTCGATCTCAGCCTTGGCCTTTGCTTCCGGATCATCGGAATCCATTGCAACTGTGCTTTGTCTTGCAAGCCATGCATCGACGCACCAGCGCACAATCCCGCCCATAAAGATCGGGACAGAATACTGGATGGGTACATAAACCCCCACTGCAAAAGCAAGTGCGGATACGCCACATAGCTCTAGCATAAAGGCAATCATCGAGCCGATAGCAACCATGGTCCAGTTTAAATCGCGCTTTAGCACACCATTAATAATAATGCCCATAACCTGAGTTTTAGGTGCTTCAAATTCGCGGTTCACTCGTGTACCATCATCTCGCTCGGTTAATTTACCCATTATTGCAGGGTCTTTAAGAAAGGCAATTTTGCCTGTATCGGGTTCGATAAGAAAGGGCCCGCCTTTAAGCGATGCAATCTCAGGCCTAGGTTTGTAATTGGTTGCTTCATCCGCAAGAGTCAGAATATCGTTTCTGGAATCGTAAAGCTTATAGGTTTTGCCTGCATGATCTTCCGATTCCATAAGTCGATCAATTTCAGTTTTGTTGAGTGCTAGTGTAGGCAGGTATTCTGGTTTAGCAGAGTATATGGTGCCTGCCTGATTGAAGGTAATTAAAGTGCCACCAATAACCAAAGCGGAAACCAATGCTCCTATCAGAATTGCGTACTGAGCATATTTGGGTGTGCAACCAAGAAGGAAACCTGTCTTGAGTGATTGGGCAGTGGTGCCACCATTAGATGCTGCAACACAAACTACCGCAGCGATTGAAAGTGCGAGGACTCTTTCGCGCGAACTTGTCCAGCCCAACGCTAGAAAAATTAAGCATGTGAGCATGAGTGTTGCAACCGTCATCCCGGAAATGGGGTTGGAAGAAGATCCAATTTCGCCTGTAAGTCTGGAAGAAACCGTTACAAACAGAAACCCAAACAAGACGACAAGCACAGCACCTGAAATCGCACTTACAGTATTTACTTGGCTGGTAAGAAATAAAGTAAGCAATACGATCAGGCCCACGCAGCCGCCAAGCACTACAAGCATGGACATATCATTTTCGGTTCTTAATTTCGTGGTCTCTGTGTTACCGGATTTAAGCGAGGAAAGGCCTGAACCAATGGATCGAAAAATCATGGGAAGGGTGCGAAACATACTAAGAATGCCAGCAGTTGCAACACAACCAGCACCGATAAACAGCAGATAACTATTTCGGATTTCGCCCAAGCTCATATCTCGAATGGGTTTGGTACCCGGAGCAATTGCAGTCGGGGAGTTTTCACCAATGAAAAAGATTAAAGGGATTAAGATCATATAACCCAAGAGGGCACCCGCCATCATGACTGCACTGGTGCGCAAGCCGATGATGTATCCAACGCCTAGAAGCTCGGTAGCCATTTCGCTTGCAAAAACTGCAGCTTTATTGATGAAGGTGAAAGGGATTTTTGCAGAAACAGCGAGCAGGCTCATGCCTTCGGTGACAAACTTATGAGCGAATGCGATACCAAAACCAAGAAAAACAGTTGCACCCGTCGTGCCGCCTTTTTCTCCTGAAATAAGTACCTGCGCACATGCGGTGCCTTCAGGGTAAAGAAGAGTACCTGGCTGCCCAGGTTTGCCATGCAGTTTAACAATAAAAGCTCTGCGGAGGGGTATCATTGCAAGAATGCCTAGTAAGCCACCTAAAACAGAAACGACCATAACCCGTTGGATATCCATATTGAAGCCAAGTAATAAAAGTGCAGGCATGGTAACGCCTACGCCAAAGGCGATAGATTCGCCAGCAGACCCTGCAGTTTGCACGATGTTATTTTCGAGGATGGTAGCCTGTCGCATTTTAAACATCTTGGAAAGGGCCCTAAATAGGGTTATTGCCAAAACGGAAACCGGAATAGAGGCGGAAACCGTCATGCCTACTTTGAGAACCAGATAAAGAGAAGAGGCGCTAAAAACTAGCCCAAGCAAAGTACCTGCGATCACTGCCTGCCATGTGAATTCAGGCATGGTAGTATCTTCGGGCACAAACGGTTGATAAGATTCTTGCGGTGTTTCAGATGACATTACCCAATTACTCCAAACTAAAAGAAACAATGATATTGCATAGCTTGCGAAGAACCAGCGTTCTTTGCAAGTACAATTGAGCTTAATGGGATTAAAACCTTTTCAGCAATAGCCCTTAACTCTTTAATCAGCCTGATAAAGCCTTGGCATGATAGTGGAGATTTATCCCCAGTCGACTTTGTATGTCTTGGGAATCAAAAGTTTTCGTAATGCTGCATTTTTTAATGCTGCGTATTCTAGTAATGTAGAAGAATCAAAACAACTGTTTTTACACATGGGAATTATCATGCGGATTGTTTCTTTATTACCCAGCGCGACCGAAATAATCTGTTCATTAGGGTTGGCAGATTCTTTGGTGGGCGTTAGCCATGAGTGTGATTACCCTGCCGAAGTTTTAGAGTTACCCAAGGTAACAACTTCGCACATCCCCGAAGCTGCAAGCAGTAAAGAAATAGATGCACTAGTTCGCGAGAGGTTGAAAACCAGCAAAGCGCTATACTCTTTAAATCAATCTGCCCTGCAAAGTCTAAAGCCCGATTTGATAATCACCCAAGCGTTGTGTGATGTTTGCGCAGTTGCAGAAGAAGAAGTGCGGGCAGTGGTGTGCAAGTTGCCAGGCACCCCTCAAGTTATTAATCTTGCACCTATGACTTTGGCGCAAGTGTTTGAATCGATGCTTCAAGTAGGGCGGGCCGTTGGTAAAGAAGAACACGCTATTTTCGTTGTTAATGCCTATCAAAAGCGCGTTGACGAAGTTGTTTTGCGCTCGAAAAAAATGGTAAAGAATCCCGGTGTAGTGTTTCTCGAATGGCTTGACCCTCCATTTTCTTCGGGCCATTGGACGCCCGAATTAATCGCGATGGCAGGTGGCATCGAGCTTATTGGCCGATTAGGCCAGCCTTCGCGAACTTTAGAATGGCGGGAAGTTGCAGATGCCAAACCTGAGATGCTGTTTATCGCAGCGTGTGGTTTTAATGTGGAACGCACCATGCAGGATTTACCTGTGTTGGATAATGTAATGATGCAAAAAGAATTCGCATCCCTTAAACCGGATAAGGTTTTTGTTGCGGATGGTTCGCAATACTTCAACCGGCCCGGGCCAAGGCTAGTCGATAGCCTTGAAATTCTCGCTCATGCGATTGATCCGATCGTTCACCCACTACCTACCTATTTGCAGCCTGCAAAAAAAGTGAATTAATGCGACCTATGAAAACGCTATTATCCTGGAGCAGCGGCAAAGATTGCGCTTGGGCGCTGCATCAACTTCTTAAACAAAATGAAATCGAAGTTGTCGGATTACTTACCAGCTTTTCTCGCAATTCTGGCGCTGTTGCAATGCATGGCACTAGCAGGGAATTGGTGCAGGCGCAAACCGATGCTGTGAAACTGCCTTTATGGGAAGTTGCTTTGCCCTGGCCTTGCACCAACATGGAGTACGAAAAGTTGATGGGTGGGGCTTTTGAAAAGGCCAGAGAAGTGGGCATTACCCATTTGGCGTTTGGCGATTTGTTTTTAGAGGATGTCCGCAATTACAGAATCAAAACACTGGAAGGAACTGGGTTAACACCTTTGTTCCCGATATGGTGTGAGGAAAAGGGCACTAAGGCTTTGGCAAGCCAAATGATCGATGCAGGTTTTGGTGCACGCATCGTTTGTGTTGATCCCAAACAATTAGATCGTAAATTCTTAGGCAGGGAGTTTGATCGCCAGTTATTGAGGGACCTTCCCAGCGTTGTTGACCCCTGTGGAGAGAATGGCGAATTTCACACCTTCTGCCATTCGGGCCCGATATTTGAAAAATCAATTGCCCTGCAAAACTTGGGAATTGAGGAGCGGGATGGATTTTGCTTTATGAATGTTCAAATTGAGAAATAATCGAATCTAAACCAGGTCGACTCCGGTCTCGCCTTCCACGATTTCTCCAATAACCCACGATGGAACTCCTGATTCGTCAAGTTGCTTAACAATGCTTTTGGCAAAGAATCTGCTTACGATCATTACAAAACCAATCCCCATGTTGAATACGGTATACATTTCCTTTTCATCAACATTGCCTAGGTTTTTGAGCCATGGAAATAATGCAGGCTTGGGCCATGAATCTTTTTTGATGATTGCCCTTCTGTTAGCGGGGAGCGACCGTGGTACATTGCCTTCCAAGCCCTCACCCGTGATATGCGCCAAGCCTCGGACTACTCTACGCTTGACAGGGTAATTTCTAAGAATATCTAAAATCGGTTTGCAATAAATGCGTGTGGGTTCGAGCAGGGCTTGGCCTACGGTGGTGCCTAACTCAGGAATCGAATCATCAATTTTAAGACCGGCTTTTTCAAATACAATTTTGCGTGCAAGGCTGTAACCGTTTGAATGCAGGCCAGTGCTCGACAAACCGATGATAAGGTCGCCGGGGCGAGTGCCATTCCCGTTGATGATGCTATCTCTTTCGACAATTCCGACGCAAAAACCTGCAAGGTCGTAATCGCCTGGGGCGTAGAAATCCGGCAGGATTGCAGTTTCTCCACCTGTAAGAGCGCAGCCTGCATCAATGCAGCCGTCGCTAATTCCCTTGATAAGCGAAGTTGCAAGTTTGACATCATCCTTGGGCATTGCAAGGTAATCAAGAAAGATAACGGGTTCTGCACCAGTACAAAGGCAATCATTGACCGACATTGCAACAAGATCGATGCCAACGGTGTCGTATTTCTGCATCATCGATGCAATTTTAAGCTTGGTGCCTACGCCATCATTGCAGGTAACCAGAACAGGATGTTTGTAATTGCGGGCGAAAAGGCGGCTGTTAAAATCGAGACTAAAAAGGCTGGCAAATCCGCCAAACCCACCCATCACCCGGGGAGTGTGAGTTCGCTTGACCAAAGGCGCCATGGCGTCGATTGTTTGCTCGTACAATTCTAAGTCCAGCCCAGCCGACTTGTAACTCATCGGAGCTTTGTCATTAGGACTCTTAGCCATGATGTTAGTCTCCCCAATTTTGATGCCCAAATCCCTATTGGAATGATATAGGAAAGTTGCAAACTGGAAGGAGTCTAAATGACTGCAATAAAATCTTGTCAAAAGCTGGCATCGATGAAAATGTTGTGATAGTTTGCTAAGTAGAAATAATCGAGAAGGTTAAATTTTTAAGGATTATGGAAATGACAACAATCGTAGCAGCCTTTGCAGCCCTTTGTTTGGCAGCAGCAGATGATAAGGGTTTCTTAGATCTTGAATACAAAGATGATAAAGGCAAAGCATACAAGTACGTGTTGTTTGTCCCTCATGATTACAAGCCTGAAAAGGAATATCCTCTTATGGTTTTCCTGCACGGTTCTGGCGAATCGGGCACTGATGGTAAAAAACAGGCGTTGACCGGATTGGGTAATGCAATCCGCAAAGAGGAAAAATCCTTCCCTTTCTTTGCGATTTTCCCACAGGCGAGCGAACAAATTGCTCCTCGTGGAAAATGGGCCTTTGGTTCCCCTGACAGCAATAGGGCGATGGCGATACTTGAGAATACCAAAAAATCATACAAGATAGATTCTAAGCGGATTTACCTTACAGGGCTTTCAATGGGTGGTTATGGCACATGGAATTGGGCCCAAGAAAAGCCTGAACTTTGGGCTGCTATTGTTCCCATTTGCGGGGGTGGCGATCCTGCTGCTGCAGAAAAATTCAAGAATATTCCCTGCTGGTGTTTTCATGGCGATGCAGATAAAGCTGTACCCGTTGAAAGATCGCGTGCTATGATTGAAGCCTTGAAAAAAGCGGGCGGCAAGCCAAAGTATGATGAATACCCAGGCGTTGGCCATAACTCTTGGGATAAAGCTTATGGAAATCCTGAACTTTATTCCTGGATTTTAGAGCAAAGGCTCAAGTAATCGTGTAGAAATAGTGTTCCTTGTTAAATCCTGTTTATTTTTAGATGGAGATTTTAGAATGGCTAAGAATGAGTTCAATCGAAGAAACTTCCTTCAAACTAGCGCGATTGGCGCTTCTGCGTTAAGCCTTTCTGCTGCCAGCGCAGCTCGGGTATATGGCGCAAACGAAAAAATTAATATCGCATTCTTGGGTGTTGGTGGCCGTTGCCAGCAACATGTTGATGTCATCCTTCAGATGCAAAAAGAAAACAAAAATGTTGTTCCATTCGCTGTGTGCGATGTATGGGATGGTGACCCGAAGTTGGGTAATGGCAAAGGCCGTGGCCTTTATCCCACTGCAGAACGATGCGGGATTAATGTAAATGACAAGACTCGCGTTAGTAGGGACTACCGCAAAATTCTTGAACTCAAAGATGTAGATGTTGCTTGTATTGCCACACCTGATCATTGGCATGCAAGAATGTCGATCGATGCTATGAACGCAGGCAAAGATGTTTATTGCGAAAAGCCAATGACCCGAACCATTGCCGAAGCTCAGGAAGTGGTTGATGCTGCCAAGAAAAGCAATCGCGTGATGAGCGTGGGCGTGCAATCGATGGCCGATCCAACATGGACCGAAGCTTATGATTATGTTCGCAGTGGGAAATTAGGGAAAGTATTTCAAGGGCAGACCAGTTACTACCGCAACTATTTAGGCGGTCAATGGCGTTACTACCCGATTACCAAAGAAATGAACCCCAAGACAATCGATTGGGAAATGTTTTTGGGCAACAAGTTTGAATGCGCAGGTGCAAAAATCGGACCTTCCTCCAAAGAAGTTCCTTTTGATCGTGCTGTATGGGCACAATGGCGTTGTTACTGGCCCTTTGGCGGTGGCATGTTCACCGATCTCTTTGTGCATCAAACCACACACCTTATTTCTGCAATGGGTGTGCGCTATCCTGCCCGCGTTATCGGCGGTGGCGGTATTTATCTTGAATACGATGGCCGTGACGTTCCCGATGTCGCTACCATTGTTGCTGATTACGATGAAGGTTGCCAAGTAATCATCTCCGCAACTATGTGCAATGATACCCAGTTGGGCGAAATGATTCGCGGTCGCTTGGGAACGCTTAAGTTCACCGGTGGTGGCGATTACATGAAGGGCTTTGAAGTCTATGGGCAAAATATTGCAGGCGGCCCTGCCAAACCCAAAGAAGGCTTTGATAAACCTATTCATACTTTCACCAATGAAAAGGCTGGGAATGCAACTTATGCGCTGTGGGCTAATTTCCTCGATTGCGTCAAGGCTCGCAAACGCGAAACCCTTAGCACTCCAGAACTTGGAGCTGCTGCATTTACCACGGTTGCTATGGGTGTTCAAAGCTATCGTACAGGCAAGGGCCTCTTCTGGGATAAATCAGCCCGTAAGCCTATCGATGCTGATTCTTCTTGGGCGACCAAGTTGGAAGCACGCAGCAAGCAAGGTGGCAAACCTAGCCAGATCATTGGTTGGCAGGGTGGGGATAATGGCAGCGTAGTGGTTCCCCCAGACTACATGAAGCTGGGTGGCCCTTGGATAAATGGCCAAGACCCTTCTGAACCCGGCGCCAAGAAAACTTCAATTTCCACCCCCAATGTTTCTAACGAAACTGAAGTTGCAGAAGCAAGCAATTCCCGCTCTGGAATTTTGTCAAAACTTCGTCGCAAACTGAAGGGTGCTGGTGAATAGTAGGACTCGGCTTAAAGTTATCATTTAAGTGCAGCCGGGTTTAAAGCCCGGCTGTTTTTTTTAGGAGCTATCCCATGTTTCGTTTTCTGTCTTTTGTCTTGATTGGAGTCGTGACTATTTCCTCTCAAATTCTATTTGCTGAAGATGTTAAATCATTGGGAACGGTTTATATCAGTGTGGGTGGTGATAATAAACTTGCATGGTTTAATCTCGATGAAAAAGGGAAGCTGCAAAAGGGCGGTGAGATTATGACCGATTCCGGCCCGGGCCCCATAGCGATCAACGACAAACAAAAAATCCTCTACCTTGGAATCAGAGGTGCGAAAAGTATTTCGGCCTACAAACTTTCCAATAAGGGCACTCCTGAGTTTTTGGGTGGTAATCCCATTTTTGGAAACCCTGTTTACCTAAATCTTGACCCCTCTAAAAAATGGATTTTAACTTCGCATTACACCGAAGGAAAAGCATGCGTCTATAAGCTTGATGCCAATGGAATCCCAACAGGTTCAGCCATACAAATGCTTGATGCCATCAAGAATCCCCACAGTATTCAAATCGATAAATCGAATAAAATGGTGTACGTACCCAACACGGGTGCGGATAAGATTTTTGTCCGTAATTGGGATGCCACCAAAGGTATGATTTCAACGGATGCAAGCAATGATGTGGATACGAAAAAGGGTAGTGGCCCAAGGCATTTTGCCTTCCATCCCATCCTTCCTGAAGTTTATTTTGTCAATGAAATAGATAGTACCGTAAGTGTGTTTGAGAAAGATGAAATTACAGGTAAATTAAAACATCTTCAAACAATCAGCACCTTGCCTGAAAAATATAAGGGGCCAAATACCTGTGCCGATATTCATGTTACTCCCAATGGGAAGTTTGTTTATGCATCCAACCGGGGCCATAATAGTATCGCCGGATATCGGGTAGATGCGGGTTCTGGGAAACTTGAGGTTGTCGAGCAGACCGCAACAGAAAAAATCCCAAGGGCATTTAATATTGATCCTACTGGAAAGTTTATGGTGGTTGCAGGGCAGGATTCAGGGAAAATCGCAGTTTTCATGATTGATAATCAAAGTGGGAAAATTACACAAACGGATTCGGTTGAAGTGGGAAAAGGGCCTGCCTGGGTTGAGATTGTTGCTAGGCCTTGATTTTATAAGCCGATACATCTCCAAACTAATTTAAACTCATGCAAGATGCCTTTGTTTGGATCGACTTTCTGTTAAAGTCTTAAGGTGATATATTTGTAGGGGAAAGTTAAAAAGGGTTGAATCTAATTTGTTTAATGTTGTGAAAGCTGAATTTAAAATTGCTTCTACGCTCCAAATTAGTGCTCTATTTTTTGCCTCTCAACTTTAGAAATAACATTTGAATGAAAATAAATTATGAGTGGCCAGGAATTGGTGAAATAAGATCCAGCGTTAATGAAAAAGAGCGCATCAAAGAATTTGTTCCTGGGTTATTTCACTTCTCTTTGCCTTTAATTGTCTGGATGGCCTCCCTCGCAGGAATCATCTTCGCACCGTGGTGGGCTAAAATTATTCTTGGCCTTATTAACGGTCATGCTATTGGAGTCATGCTTATCATCGGGCACGATGCATTGCATGGTATCTTGTTTCCTAAGAGGTGGATGAACCGATTAGCCGGTCGGATTTCGATGGCAACTGCCTTTCATCCTGTAACATCCTGGGTTCATTCTCATAATGGTTTGCACCATGGTTTTACCAATATCAAAGGTAAAGACGCTGGATTTCCGCCTTTAAACTTGCAGGAATATAGGCAACTGTCGCTGCTGGGTAAAATAAGTTATCGCATAAGCCGCACCTGGTATGGTTGTGGCTGGTTATATATCACTGAAATGTGGTTTAAGTGGGAGTTTTTCCCTAATGCAAGTCGTGCTCCGAAAAACCCCAAGGCATTCCTGCACGATCGTCTTCAATTGTTTGGCCTTTTCGTCGCTTGGATTACTTTGTTGATCTGGTCTGCATTTGTCCGCGGTGAAAATCCTTTCTTCATGGTCGCCTGTGGGTTTATTATCCCGCAATTTGTTTCCAACTACTTCATTGGATTTATCACTCTGCAACAACATACCCACCCGAAAGTGGCTTGGTATTCCGAATTAGATTCTCCTTCACCTGCCTTTTTTCAAGCGCAACTTCATGGCGCACCCCATTTGGTTTTCCCCTATTTTCTTCGTGTTGTCATGCGTAACGTTATGGAACACACCGTTCACCATGCAGACCCGGCTGTACCATTATATTGCCTTCCTGAGGCACAAAAATCACTTGAGCATTCTTTTGGTAATGAAATCATTCAAGAGTATTGGACCCCGATTGGTTTCTTTAGAAGCACCTGTATTTGTAAGCTTTATGACTATTCCACCCATCAATGGATTGGCTATAACGGCAAACCTTTGACAGAATCGCTGTATGAAAGATACCTGATAGAAACTAAAGTTGCTGAACTGCAAAGTGTGGCTGATTAGGTTTAACTCAGATTGATGAAAATAAATAGTAAAACAAGAGTAAATAATTTGATGAATCTCTAAACTTATTTAAAGTCTCAGAGATGCCTTTGTTTAAATATATTTTCTGTTAAAGTTATATTTAAGTTTGCTGGTGAAATATTTCTCGGTGAAAGTTTAGAGGGGTTGAAACTAATTTGTTTAATGTTGTGAAAGATGAATTTGAAATTGCTTCTACGCTCCAAATTAGTGCTCTATTTTTTGCCTATCAACTTTAGAAATAATATTTGAATGAAAATAAACTATGAGTGGCCAGGAATTGGTGAGATTAGATCAAGCATTAATGAAAAAGAGCGCATCAAAGAATTTTTTCTTGGGTTATTTCACTTCTCCTTACCTTTAATTGTATGGATGGCCTCCTTCGCAGGAATCATCTTCGCACCGTGGTGGGCCAAAATTTTCTTTGGCTATGCCAATGGTCATTCCCTTGGGGTCATGATTTTAATCGGGCACGATGCTTTGCATGGCACATTATTTTCCAAAAGGTGGATGAATCGGTTGGTA
>CAMDHK010000050.1 GCA_945897965.1 Candidatus Kuenenia stuttgartensis
ATGCCTGATTCGGTTCCTACAATTGATTCTCTGCTTTGGGAAGCATTGGGAGGCAATCAGCTTTTGGAAGAAGAATTGATGAAATATAAGGGTTCTATAGCCTATTTGTTCAGTGGGCACACTCATCGAGAAAGAAAAGAAGACTGGGAGGGGATGCATGCCTACAATATCGGAGGGGATTATCATTACAAAAGGCAGCTTGAATTATCCTGGCCTGATCAGACAGTTGTTGCGCGCGAGTTTCTTTCTCCATCTGATCTAACCTGATTCTTTTTGCCCGTTTAATTGATTGTTGATGAATGTCTAATTTTAAAAATATCATGACCATTTGTTGTCACGACCTGCTGGATCAGGTGCGCGATCGCAGAACTTTATTCATGATCATCATATTGCCCCTAGTGCTTTATCCCCTTGCGGGCGAATTGATTGTTAACCTTGCAGTTGGTCAGCAGTTGCGCCCTAAAAATATCACGGTCATCAATGCCCCCTCTGTTTTGAGTAACACTGCTTCCCAATTTAATTCTAAGCTGCTCATTACTTTTGCCTCTCAGCTTGCAGCACTTCCTACTTTTAATTCTTCGCCTGTAGTTAGTGCTGGAGTAATGGCGTTTATCCTAAGCGGGCAAGATCAAGCTCCACCCTTGTTTGTGATTGAAAATGAAAAATTAGGAATAGGCCCGGAGTATCTCAAAGATGATGCCTTAGCACTTTTGGCAAACTGGGATCAGAAAAGCTTGGATGCTTCTGTTCTTCTAGATCCTCAAATGTTGGAGCAGGCTGCGCAAAAGTTTATTAGTGATGGCGCGGATGCAGTGTTGGTATTCCCTGAAAATTTTGCGCAAAGAGTTGAGCGGGGAGAGACTGTGCCGATTGTTCTTTTCTTAAACGAAAAGGATGACTCGATTAAATTGATGGAAGGCCAGTTGCGTGGTTTGATTTCCAGATGGGGGGCTAAATTGCGTTCTGCCCGTTTTCTTGTACATGGTTTGACTCCTACTTTTCACCAAGTGATTGAAGTGGTTGAGCCTGATTCGAGTAAAACAGGCGCAGGGCTTCCGCGCAATTCCATTCAAAAAGAAATCACCGGCGCAATCAAAAGAATTCTTCCATTGATGTTGGTCATGTGGGCTCTTGTAGGCGCCCTTTATCCTGCGATTGATCTTTGTGCGGGTGAAAAAGAGCGCGGAACCATGGAAACGCTTCTTATCAGTGCGGCTTCAAGGCAGGAAATTGTTTTTGGAAAATTTCTGGCAATTTGGACTTTCAGTACCGCTACCGCATTACTCAACATTATTACGATGGGCCTGACCGCAACTCATCTAGCAATGACTTACATGAACATCGGGGTGTTTAATCCGTTGCTATTATTTTGGGCGGTTCTTTTGTTGCTGCCTTTGGGTGCATTTTTTAGCGCACTTACTCTTGCAATCGGAGCATATGCACGCAGTAGCAGAGAGGGGCAGTATTATTTGATGCCTCTGGTGATGATGACATTGCCTTTGGTTTTGATAACCCTTGCCCCGGGAACCAAGCTTGATCTTCCCACTTGTTTTATCCCTATCACGGGAATTTCGATTTTGCTTCAAGAATTGATGGATGGTTCCAATTATGATTTGAAGCATATGGTTTATCTTGTTTTGGTACTGGCTGCAACAGCGAGTTATGCTTATCTTGCGCTGCAATGGGCAGTCAGGCAATTCAATCGGGAAGAAGTTTTATTCAGGGAAGCCGAGCAGTTTCATTGGCCTTCGATTTTCAAATCGTTTTTGCCAGCACGAAAAACCCTCAGTGGTGTTGGCACTGCTGTAATCGCATACTTTTTGGTGCTTCTTTTCATGCATCTGCCTAAAGAATATTGGGGCAGATTGAAAGTTGATCCTGCAGTTGCTGGAATTATCCCCATCGGGCTTTTATTGTTATTCTGGATGAAAAATCCGGGCAAGTTGATTGTTTTGAAAGCCCCTGATATGGCGGGGATTTTGATAGCTATGGTAGTTGGTTTTGCATTGATCCCTGTGATGGCGCAATTAAGTTTGTTGGATGGAAAAGCAGAGGTGTTTAAAAATCTGTTTGATCAATTGCAGAAAGGGAATCTAGGTACGCAGGGTTCTGTTAGCTTGGGGCCGATTGCAATATTGAGTTTTTTGATTCTTCCTTTGATTGTGAACGAAGTTGTATTCAGAGGCTTTTTATTAGGGAATATTAAAGCTTCTACCGGAATGGTCGAGGCATGCGGAATGACGGCCTTGCTGTTCGCAGCTCAATCTTTTCAGCCTGTTCGATTTCTTCCTGATCTTGTTTCGGGATTCTTTTTCGCACTTCTTGTGCTGCGATTTAATTCCCTTTGGGTTGCTATCATTGCACATCTTGCAACCGCATTACCTGCGCTTGTTGGGTTTCTTTCGATATCTGGTTTACAGGGCTTTAATGTTGATTATCAATCTATGCAGAATGCTTGGTTGTTATATGGCATGGTTACTGCCGTTGCTGTTTTGATATTGCTAGCTTCTGCGGTTTTTCTGATCTGGCCTGAAATTCTTCTTGCTAGAATCAACAAACTTAAAAGTCAGATTCAGGCGGGTAGTCTTTCGGATTAATTGAAAAGGCAACTTTAGCCCTCATCAATGCTCAAACATAGAAGCAAAAGAGTTCACCTCTAGAATGTTTTAACAAAGATTGTAAAAGTTTATTCGGAATTATAGTCTTCATTTATATCGTCAAAAAGTGTACGAATCGGTGGCGGGGATGGGCGCTTGACTCGTTTTGGTCGAAACGATTGTTCTTTCTTTCGAGAACCATGGGTCAGGAATACCGCCCTTGTTGCAGCTTTGGCTTCGGTCGACTTTCGGATGCCATAAAGTTGGTCGGTCATTTTCTTAGCCCGCTCGGCGAATACCACAACTTGCGCTGGATATTTTAGTAGAAGTTCACCATTAAGAATTTGTTCTGCAGTCTGTTCTTTCAGTTCTGGTAACCAACGCTTGACAAACTTGCAGTCGGCGTCCCAGTCTGCCAGTTGCTTGGCGGGGTTGTATACACGGATGGCGTTCCACCCGACGACTCCGGCCTGCATTTGCAATTGGTTCAGGTGAATGCCGGGGTCATAATCTCGGAAGACCCGTGCAAGGTGGGGGTGGATTAGCCGCCAATCAAGATGCAGGACATGGCATGCAAAACTTACCACCATCGCACGCATGCGAAAATTAACGAACCCGGTAGCAGCAAGGCATCGCATCACCGCATCCACCAGAGGGTAGCCAGTGTGGCCCTCACGCCACGCTTTATGCAGTCGCTCATCATTTTCGTAGGGCACATCACGGTACGAAGGATGGAGGCTTCGGAACTCTAATTCAGGTTCTGACTCGAGTCGCTGGGTGAAATGATCTCGCCAGTGCAAGCGGCTCAAAAATGCGTTGAGACTTTGTTTCCATCTTGAGGAAAGAGGATCATTAGGATCGAGGTCGGCAAGGCGGGATCGAACTGCGTGCCATATTTGTCTTGAAGTTATCGTGCCCCATGCCAGATGTACGCTCAGTCGCGAGCCTGCAGTGAAAGCTGTGTTCGGTGAGCTTATGCCTCCACGATACCATCGACTCCGGACGGTGAGGAAGTCCGCCAATGTGGCTTTTGCATCAGTCTCACTCACAGGCTGCCAAAGGTGTTTGGTAGTAAACTGGAGCAGCTTGGGAAATGCTGTTTTTGCAGCTATAGTGCGAAGTTCTTCCGGTTGAGAAATACGGGGAATCTGCAGCGGTTGAATGTCAGCAATTCGCGATCTCCACAATTGTTGTAGTTTGTCCCGGTTCACTCCTCCTCGCCTTACGCTCGATTGTGGGAACTCGCGATATGTTATTCCTCTTTCAAGGCACCACTTAGCGACTGCTCGGTCGCGCTGAAAGGTTATGTCGTTGCCTATCTCTTCGTGAGCGAAAAGATAGGTGAACGGTATGCGTTCATACAACTTGGTTAACTTTTCGACGACTTCGCCGTATGCGATTACAATATCAGATCTCATTTGTCTTAAGCCTTGACGAAGCCCGTTTATGGCTTGCCACTGAGCTTGAATATGCATATCGGAGGTGTCGTTGGCAGATAGCACCGATGGTTCGAAACAGAAGAAGGGCAGAGCGTTGAGCTGGAGTCGGTCGGCTTCCACCAGACAGGGGTTGTCGGTTAGCCTGGCATCCCGTTTCACCCAAATCACGGCAGTATCTTTTGTCACTGGTGCTTCCTTTTTGGCGAACTTGGCCGGTGTCCCAGCACTTGTATGGCAACTTTCTCCCAATAGCGTGAGAAGCGTTTAGGTTCAGGTGGGTACACTGTTAATGTAGCCCTAGGGTGGACTAATACCCGAAACTTTAAGCGCAATTGATCGGCGGTTTCTATGACCCATGGGTTGGGGTGCTCGGAAATATGGATGGTCGTGGCGCCCAATTTGTGGGCAAGGGTTGTAAGCCTTTCCACTGGATCTCCAACAAGAGTCAGTTTGGTCGAGTTCGGTAAGTTTTTAAACAAGTCGTCGATACCGTCAGTAACAAAAGCAAGGCGGTGATAAGCCCATGGTTCAGCTTTCAACGCGGGTTCGTTGAATATGAATGCTACCGCAGCATTGGGATTTTTTGCCACGCACTCATCGGCCCATGACATCGCAGCATCGTGCACCCAGATTAGATCGGTGTTGGGTGGTAGTGGGGCAATATCTTCGGGAAGAGCAAGATTATTTTGCTGCATATTGTTAATCGGTTCTGCCTTCTTTGCAGCCTGCGACATTAGTGGCGCGGACGAACCAGCGAATAAACGATGCTGCAGTGTGGGGTAATCTGCATCAAAAGGGCATTTAACCTTGCACGAGTTACACCATTTCCTACTACTGAAGTTGGAGATGTTATCTTTGTTCATGAAGTACGGCTTGCTGGCAAATGTGCCTTCCACCCACTGCCAGCTTGCAGAGTTGCTTGCGATGTCGCCATCGTAAAGGTGTTGGCGAAACAACCTTGCCCCCTCTTGCCAACGCACCCCGCGGAAGTGGCATAGGTATGCTGCAAACCAAAGGCGGGCATGATTGTGCAGGTAACCTTGATCGAAAAGATCGCTAAGCATTCCATCGATACATGGCAGGCCGGTATCACCGCTCAAAACATCAAGGGGGATTCGGGATGATCGGGCAACGCCATGCTTGGGTTCTTCTAAGTCTTCGTCAAGCCCGTGGCCGTACCAAGTCAGTACTTTTTCGAAGAAGTCACGCCAAGCCAATTGACGAAAGAATTCTTCAAAGCGTGCTGGATCGTTCGGGAACTTCGAACGCAGGTGATCCCGCACCTCTATTAAAGAAAGCATACCATGCCGTAGGTAAGGGGAAAGCTGGGAGACAGTGCCTTCGATATGATTACGCGTACGCCCGTAGGATGCCGGATCGTAGGCATTAAGCTTGCGGAGTGCCTCGGTTCGACCACCTGGCAAGTTGTCAGGTTTTGGGTCACCTAGAAAACACCCACTCAAACGGTCAAATAAGGTATCTCGTTGATTGCTTTGATCGTAATTCATATCAGATTCTTGGTCGTTTCTCGTTTAGGAATAGAAATCAAATTAGTAATACTAACCGGATTTATTCAAGATACGTAACTTCCTTTCGTAGGGATACCTTCAAGATAACTCGTATTTTAAAAATTTTCTTGGTGCATCTACTAAATTCTGTAGTTTGCTTGATCTAACCTGAAATCCTTCTTGTTGGAATCAACAAAATTAACACTCAGATCCAAGCAGTTAGTCTTTCTGATTAATTCAATCTGCTAATCCTTGACCTTGGCTCTTTTTTAGCAGATCATAAGCTTTACCTTCCCGGTTATGATTATTTCAGGAATCAAATTCATTCCGGAATCTTATGATGCCACGCATGTTTGTCTTCACTTTACTTCTTTGGAACTTAGCCCATGCTGCAGTTGCTTCTGATGCTTTAATTTTAAAGCACTACGAAGCAAATGCCCAAAATCTTGCAGAGCTTTATCAGCAGTTTCATTCACAACCCGAGCTTTCAGGTAAAGAAGTTCTTACTTCTAAAAGGCTTGCAAACGCTTTGAAAATTGCGGGGTGCGAAGTTCATGAAGGTATTGGTGGCCATGGTGTGGTCGGGGTTTTAAAAAATGGCAAAGGCCGAGTGCTTATGATTAGGGCGGATATGGATGCCCTTCCTCTTATCGAAAAAACCGGCATCCCTTATGCCAGTAAAGTTCAAGTGCGAGATGATAACGGAAATTTGGTCGGCGTCATGCATGCTTGTGGCCATGATATCAATATCACCTGTCTTGCGGGTGTGGCTTCGGTTCTTGCAAAGATGAAAGATCAATGGAAGGGAACGATTCTTTTCGTGGGCCAACCTGCGGAGGAAACAGGCAAGGGCGCCCGGGCCATGCTTCTTGATGGGCTATTCACTAAATTTCCAAAGCCTGATCTTGCGCTTGCGCTTCATTGCGATGGCAGGTTTCCCTCTGGCCATGTTAATTATCGTGCAGGGCCCATGCAAGCTAATGTAGATTCAGTTGAAATTATAATTAAAGGCAAAGGTGGGCATGGTGCATCCCCTGATAAGACAATCGATCCAATTGTGATCGCTGCTCGGGTTGTGCGAGATTTGCAATTGATCATCAGTCGAGAGCGCAACCCATTAGATCCTGCAGTAATCACGGTTGGTTCCATTCATGGCGGAACAAAACATAATATTATTCCTGCTGAAGTAAAATTAGAATTGACGGTTAGAACCGTGCGTACTGTTTCGCGAATTAATATCTTGAGTGCCATCGAGCGAGTTGCGAAGGCTGCATCGCTTGGCGCGGGTGCACCAGAACCGGTGGTTAGATTGAACGCATCTGAATTCACGCCAGAGTTGATCAACGATGTTGAATTAACCACGAAAACCATAAAGGTTTTTGAATCGCTTTTGGGTAAAGATAAAGTTCACGAGCGCCCGATGAGCCTTGGGGGTGAAGATTTCAGCCAGTTTGTTCGGGCGGGTGTGCCTGGGTTTTATTATTTCCTTGGGTCTGCTGACCCTAAAGCAGTGGCTATTGCCAAACAAGGGGGTAAACCGCTTGCTGTTACCCATTCAGATTCTTACTTTCCAGATTACGAACCTGTGATAAAAACAGGTGTACGAACCATGGGTGCTGCTGTACTTTTTCACCTTGCAGATAAATAAAAGGATGAGGATTATGTCATTAAATGATCTTTCTTTGTTAAGCAGGCGTAACCTGATGGAACTGTTTGCATTGCAATCTGGATTGCTAGCAACCGGAACAAATGCTTTGGTATCTGCGCAGAATATCCCACCTCAATACAATCACTTCCCGAGGATGGTCCATGATTATCTGGGCAGGCGAGTTCGGGAAAGTGATCGCGCTAATCTTGAAGGTATCAATCGTCTTCAATCCAAAGAAGACGCGCAACAGTATGTACTTTCTGTGCGCAAGAAAATCCAATCATGCTTTGGTGTGTTTCCTGCAAAAACTCCTTTGAATGCGCGGGTTACGGGGAAAGTGGAGAGGGATGGCTATACCATCGAGAAAGTCCTTTTTGAAAGCCGTCCTAATTTCCTTGTTAGTGCCAACCTTTATATTCCCAAGGGTAAAAAACATCCGTTGCCCGGCGTGGTTGCTTCTTGTGGGCATTCCAGCAATGGAAAAGCTGCAGATGCCTATCAGGCTTTTTGCCAAGGGCTTGCAATGATGGGGTATGTGGTTCTTATTTTTGATCCGATCGGGCAGGGCGAAAGAGTTCAGTATGGCCATGTTGAAAAAAGTAAACGGCCAAGCATTGGTGTGGGCGAACATATGCATGGCGGGAATCAACAACTTTTGGTGGGTGAATTCTTTGGGAGTTGGCGTGCTTGGGATGGTATTCGCGCACTTGATTATTTGCTTACCCGGCCTGAAGTTGATCCAACCAAGGTTGGGGTAACCGGAAATTCGGGCGGAGGCACCATGACCACTTGGCTTTGTGGCGTGGAACAACGCTGGACGATGGCTGCGCCTGCGTGTTTTGTAACCACCTTCAGGCGTAATTTCGAAAACGAGCTACCTGCAGATTCTGAACAATGTCCGCCAAAAGTACTAGCGCTAAACCTAGATCATGCTGATTTTCTTGCTACGCTTGCACCTAAACCCATTGTTATTCTTGCCAAGGAAAAAGATTTCTTTGATGTAAGAGGATCTGAAGAAGCATACGAAAAACTTAAGAAGCTATACACTCTTTTGGGTGCGCCCGAGAACATCAAGCTTCATATCGGACCAACCGAACATGGGTATTCTGTTGAAAACCGTGAAGCGATGTATCAGTGGTTTAATGGGGTTACGAAAATATCTGATCTGCAAAAAGAACCCAAGGTGGTTGTCGAGAAGGATGAAACACTTTGGTGTACTCCTGAAGGTCAGGTAGCAAAGTTTGGTTCGCGCTCGTTATTTTCGTTTACGGATCAGAAGGCGAAGGCATTGGTGGGGGCAAATAAAAAAGGCGTTGCAGAGTTGACCACCCGTATCAAATCTGTTTTGAAAATGCCTAAGGGTAACCCTAACCCTGATTACAGGATTTTGCGCAGTATTCGGGATACAGACTTCCCCAAACCCATTGCCAATGTTTATGCAATTGAAACCGAGCCTGAAGTTTTTGCATTGGTATACAGACTTTCAGACAAACCCCACGATTCTAGGCCGCCTAAAATTACCAAGCGTGCAGTCCTTTATATTGCGCATCATTCCTCTGCTGATGAATTGCGCAAGGATCCTTTCATTCGTGATCTTTTAAAAGCTGAACCTGAGTCTGAATTTTTTACTTGTGATGTTCGTGGCATAGGCGAATCCAGGCCCGATACTTGTGGCGTCAACCAATTTCTTGTGCCCTATGGGAATGATTATTTCAATGCGGTTCATTCTCTGATGCTTGATTCACCCTTACTTGGGCAGAAGGTTTTAGATGTATTGGGCGTTTTAGATTGGCTCAAGGGTAATGGTTTTGACGAAGTGCACCTCGCTGCTAAGGGATGGGGAACCCTGCCCGCCCTTTTTGCAGCAATGCTTACTCCTAAAATCAAACAGGTCACACTTAAGAACGCATTGAGTTCTTATAAAGAGCTTGCATGCTCTGAATGTTATGATTGGCCTTTGTCATCCATGCTGCCCAATGTTTTGGGTTCTTTTGATCTACCTGAATGTTATGCGCAACTGGGTGGAAAATTGAAGCTTATTGATCCCGCTGGCGCAATGCTTAATCCCGTAACTAAGTAGTATTGAGGAGATTTGTGATGATTAGAATAAATGCTTTTGGAATTGCTTTTTGGATTTTTACAGTGCTCATGAGCCAAGCGATTGCTTGGGCAGGCGATGAGCATTTAATGATCCCCATGCGGGATGGAAAAAAACTCTCGGCGTATCTTTTTGCTCCAGAAGGTAAAGGGCCTTGGCCTGTACTTTATGAACAAAGGTATGCGGATATCAAATCTCCTGCGGTTCGGAAAAGTTACGAAAAACTGATCAATGCAGGGTATGTGGTCGTGGTGCAAAATTTTCGTGGCAGCCATCTTTCCGAAGGAACTTGGGTTGGTTATAGAGCCTTGGGTTGGGGCGAACAGAAGGATGGTTATGATACCGTGGAATGGCTAGCTAAGCAGCCTTTTAGTACTGGTAAAATCGGAACGCTTGGTAGTTCGCAGGCTGGTTTTGCACAGAATTTTCTCGCTGTTACGCAACCTCCTCATCTTGTTTGCCAGTATATGATCGATACAGGTCTTAGCCTTTTTCATGAAGGTTACAGAATTGGCGGAACTACCCGGCCTACCCGTTTCAAAACCATGAACACGGTTCCGGGAAACCCCGAAGATAACATGCAGTTGCTCAAGGAATGGTTCAAACATCCTACTTATGATGCCTATTGGGCGGATGAAGATTGCTCCAAACATTTTTCGAAAATGAATGTCCCCTGCTTCACGGTTGGGAGTTGGTATGATTTTATGTCTGTTGGTTCCATCGATAGTTATGTTGGTCGCCAGCATCAGGGTGGACCTAATTCTAAAGGTGCGCAGCAACTTTTGATCGGCCCTTGGTTGCATGGCAGATTCAAGGAAACCAACAAAGCAAACGAGATGGTATATCCTGACAACTCTAAGTTTTTTATGGATGATCATATGATTCGTTGGTTTGATCATTACTTAAAGGGTGTGGCTAACGGCGTGGAAAAAGATGCTGTAGTCAAGTATTATGTGATGGGTGCGGTGGGGGAAAAAGATGCTCCAGGTAATGTTTGGAAAGAATCTGCAGACTGGCCTTTAAAGTCTATGCCCACTTCCTATTACCTCAGCGCTGGTGGGAAGCTTGGGTTAAATCCCACTACGATTAAATCCAGTAAAACTGATTTTATTGCAGACCCTATCAAGCCCGCGACTATTCCTGCCAAAGGTTTTCCCGGAGGGATCGATGCCCGAACTTTTGAATCGCAGGATCAGGTTAAAACTTTTACCACGGAAATACTCGATGCGCCTGTTGAATGGACAGGTAAAGTTCAGGCCGAAATGTTTCTCTCTTCTGATGCTTTGGATACCGACCTTATTGTTAGGGTGAGTGATGTTTACCCAGATGGCAGATCGATGCTGATTATCGATTATATTCGTAGAGTGCGTTACCGCGAAGGCTACGATAAAGAAGTGTTTTTAGAAAAAGGGAAGGTTGCAAAAGTTGCGTTTGATGTTGGATCGTTAAGCATGAAGTTTAACAAAGGGCATAAAATAAGGGTGACTATTGCAAGTACTGGTGCCCCTTTTTATGAACCCAATCCTAATACCGGCGAACCCCTTGGCGTTGATTTTCCCACTAACGCTAAGATCGCAAATAATTCTATCCATCATGAGATTGGGTTTCAGTCAAAAATCATTGCGCCATTGATCAAGTGATTTAGACTTCTACTTTGTTGACATGAAGCATCGTAGGTGCGAAACTTCATCTGCATACCTATAGGTTTTAGTTGATCATTCCGGAGTTTAAGATGTATTCCAATAACCGATCGGGTTTCTTCTTTTTTACCACTGCTAATTCTATTGCTTGCAGATGGGCACCTGTCGTTTTATTGGCATTGATGGTGGGTGCTTGGTGCGAGGGGCAAGCTCCTTCGATTCCCAATCCTTCCAATGTTTTGAAGGGGCATACCGAAACCATTTACTCCTTAGTATTCAGCCCCAACGGCAAACAAATTGTTACTGGTAGCTTTGATAAAACCGTCAAAATTTGGGATGCAACAACCGGAAAGGAAATTCGAACCCTTACCGGTCCCCAAGGCCATAAACAAATGGTTCTTAATGTTGCGGTTAGCCCCGATGGCTCGCTTATTGCCTCCGGTAGTTCAGATAATACCGCCAACATTTGGGATTATCCTATGTCTGATCCCCTTAAAAAATGGGCACTCGGCGAGGCGGTTCATTCCACGGTATCTACACCAGATGGAACCAAAGCTGCTGCGGGGCTTAAAGATGGTAGCATTCGCTTGTGGAAAATCGCAGACCCTAAAGAAGTTTTCAAAGATCCTGTTATTTTGAAAGGGCATCAAGGTCCTGTTACTTCCCTGGCATTTGTTAACAACGGCTTGCAGCTTGTTTCTGGTGGTACCGATGGTACCCTGCGCACTTGGAATGTCGCTGATGGCAAAGCTGGCTTGGTGATTGGTGCACATGTTGGTTCTGTGACTTCGATCCTTTCTAAAGATGGCGGCGCAGTTTCTTCTGGGGAAGATGGCTCTATTAAATCTTGGAACCTGCTTACAAAAGAATCTTCTTCTAATGATAAAAAACATGCATCACCTGTGATCGCCTTTGCAATTTCCAACGATGGCGCAATGATTGCAACCGCTTCCAAAGATGCCTTGATAAAAATTAACTCGGGTGAAGGCTTTAAAACTTCCCGCGATATTGATACCAAGTTTGCAGGCCTTAACAAAATCTCTTTGAGTTCTGATAAGAAGTGGGTTGTTGCAGGTAATGATAAAGGTGTTGCTAATGTTTGGTCGGTTGCAGAGGGAAAATTAATTTCCAGCAAGATTGTTCACGCCGAAGGTATTGCTGCTTTAGAATTTGCCCCCCAATCTAACCAATTTATGTCTTTGGGAAAAACAGGAGTATTGAAAATTTGGCAGGTGCCTGCGACTGCTTCAACTGCCCCTTCACAATTGCAAGAAGTTCCTCTAGTCGGTGTTTCCAGCCAAGATGGTAAAAAATGGATGTGGGCAGGTGCAGGTAAACAAATCCGTATGAATGGCCTCGGTGCCACGACTCAACCTGTAAACATTGGTGCTGCGCTTAAGGATATTCCCTTGGCGATTTTGCCAGGAGATGGCGATAAATCTGCTTATGTTGGGTTTGCAGATGGAAGCATATTGCTGCAAAATGCGGAGAAGAAAGATGTGCTGATTCAAGCTCATAAAACCAAGCTCTCTGCGTTTGCCAACCCTTCTGGAATGATTTTAACTGCAGGCGATGATGGTTTTGTTCGTAGTTGGAAAACCACACCTTCCGCAAGCAAGGCAGGAACTGCAGAGCCCGGCCCCAGTGCTGTTTTTGTCGAAGCCTTTTCTAAAAACATCTGGATGATTCTTCCCGATGGCTCTATTAAAACCAGCAATGCGATCGGTTCTACCGATAAAGGCAAAGTGATTGCTAAACCTGCTATACCGTTTAATGTTGCAAGCTTTTCCCATGATGCACAAGTGATGGTTCTTGCAAATAATGATATGTTGCAGATCATCAAAACTGATACCAAAAAGGAAACTAGGCCGCCTGTAAAACTCCCTGCACCTGTGCGGAGTTTGGTTGTTAGAAATGATGGCAAACAAATCATTGCTGGGTTGGTTGATGGTAAAATTGCGGTGCTGGAATCTGAGGGTAAAGCTGAACCAAAGCTGGTTCCAGTTCATGCAGGAGAAATCGTAAAGCTCGAGTTTTCTCCCGCTGGGTTGCTTTCGTTAGGCGTAGATAAAACCCTGAAGTTAAGTAAGGCTTCGGATTTTACCTTAATTGCCTCTGTACCTCTTGATGCCCCATTAAATAAAATTCGTATTTCTCCTCAGGGTAAGAAAATCCTGCTCGCAATGGCTGATAAATCCATTCGCATTCTTGATGCTAACGATTTGAAAACACTTGCAAAGCTTCCTTTGTTTGGGAATCCCCTTTCTCTTGCATTTGATAATGAAGAGAAAAAGATTCTAACTGCAATCGAAGGCTATGGCTTGGCTTTGTTTTCATCCGAGGGCACGACTTTGGAATACATGCCAATGGTTGATCCGATTTTAGAAGTGGCATGGTCTTCAGATAATGCCAAGGCCTTGGGCGTGGTTAAAGATAAAGGCGTATTTAGTTGGTCCCCTAATGCTAATTGGTCGGTGCGTGTTGCTGCTCCCATTAATGTGATCGCACCCTTGATCAACAAGGATGTTTCCGTTTTGGGTTGCGAGGATGGTAAAGTCATTCTTGTGAAAAATGCAGATGGCAAACTGGTATCTGAGAAGAATTCGCTTGGTGCACCTGTGAAGTTTATCAAGTCTTCAAAAGATGGGTCCACGGTTGCAGTCATTGGCAAAGATGGCAAAACTGTTTTTCTTGCTGTTGCTGATCTTGCTCAAGATATTTATAAACCTTTGGCAGAGTGGAATGTTGGTCCGATTACGTCTTTTGAATTGGCTCAGGATGGCAAGCAGGCTGCAATAGTTCTTGAAAAAGAAACTGCTGAATCAGTAAGGGTTTATGATGTTTCGTTGGGTAAAGAGGTATTTAGAATCGCTGGCGAGCAGGCTAAGAACCTTCAGTTCTTGCAGGAACCCCGATCCCTCATGGTTGTGGGTAAAGATTCTCTTTCCTCTCATGATATTGGTATTGTGAAAATGTTGGATGTGGGAACGAATCCAGTGAAAACTGCAGCTTATGGCGCTGCGGATAATATCATTTGGTCTTTTGGCGAAGATAAAATTCCCCACAAGTGGGATGTCACCACCGCTAAGGAAACCCTCAAGCACAAAGCCTTGGCAGTTGATGCTTTGAATGATGTTGTGTTATCAAGGGATGGCACAAGATGCGCTGTTACCAGTGGTAAGAATGTTCGTGTATGGCAGACAGAAGACGGCAAAGACCTTTGGGTTTTGGGTCATCCTAAAGATGTTACTAAGGTTGCTTTTTCACCTGATAAAACCAAGCTTGTCACCACTTGCATGGATGGCATTGCCCGATCCTGGGATCTTTTGTTGGGTAGGGAACAGCAGTTCTTTGAGGGGGCAGGGTTCGCAGGCGGTGTAGCATTCGGCCAGAATGGTACTTCAATTCATGCGGTGGGAACCGATGGTTCTCTTTATCTTCATAACCTTGCGATCACCAAAGTTTTAGTTACGGGGTTCCCGGTTCGTAGTTTTGCATTTGGTCAAGGTGCCCAAATTGTTTGGGTTGCTTGCGATGATAAAATTCTGCGCTCTTGGAACTTTGGTTCGAACATGCTTGATAAAACCATCGAAGCAGGGGGCAATGCCTTGCGTGTTGTTGCACTTTCTCCTAACGGTCAGGTGATTGCAACGGGAGGCCTAGATCCTGAGGTTCGATTTTTTCAAGCTAGCGACCTTAAACTTATTAGCACGGTCAAACTTCCAGGTGTTGTTAAAACCATTACCTTTGCCAAGGATCAACTTGTTGCAGTGGGTACGGAAGATGGTTCCATCCAGATGCTTCAGATTCCGTTTACACAAGGTCAGCCCTTGGCCCCTGATTTTGGTAGTGTTGTTCAGACTCTTAATCTGGGTAGTATTCCCAACGCCATTTCTTTTTCCAAGGAAGGCAAAGTCCTTTTTAGTGCTGATGCCGCAGGTAATTTTAGTGAGTGGAAGATCGCAGGCGATGCTCCGCAAAAATCTTTCGGTCATCCGAACTTTGTCGACGTAGTGGCTTTTGATCCTAAGGGCCTTTTACTTGCCACTGGTTGTCATGATGGCAAAGTCAGGCTCTTTGATATTGCTAAGGGTAATGTGGTCAAAGAAATTGATGCACATACCAAAGCCGAGCCTTCACCTGTTTATAGTGTGCTTTGGGCAAACGATGGCAAACGATTGATTTCTTGTTCGATGCAGGGTTCGATCAAGGCGTGGGATGTTCCTTCAGGAGCAATGGCTTACGAAATAAAAGCATACAAAGAAAAAGAGGCAGATAATGGCCATAAAGAGGGTGTTTTCTCACTTGCAATTAGTCCTGATCAAACCATTCTTGCAACTGCGGGCGGGGATAGGGTGATTAAACTTTGGAATCTTCAGGATGGAAAGTTCATTCGCAATCTGGTTAACAAGGGGCTTCCCAATTCTGATAAAGAACCTGCTTCTCATCCAGGTTGGATTTATTCTCTCCGGTTCACTCCTGATGGAAAGCAATTACTTGCAGTTGGTGGAGCGCCAAAAGGCAAGGGCGTACTTACGCAATGGAAGCCTGCTGATGGTTCGCTTGTTGCAGCGCACGAGAATTCTACGGGCGTGTTGTATTCCTTGAGCATTAATTCGGATGCGATGAGTATTGCAACTTCTGCTGGCACAGGAAAACAAGGGATAGAATTCAATCAGGGCCTCGTCATCAAGCTACCTGGATTGAAGTAATCCTTAGCCGATTAATTTACTGGGATTAATGGCGCCTAAATTATGGTTGCGATCTTTGAATAAACTTTGTGGCCGATGCCGTGAGTCAGCGCAAAGGCGGAGGCAAAATGCATATCACGCAACGGTTTAGTTTTGCTCTTATTGCTTTGACTCTCTACTTTACAACGCTGCTGAATGCTGCAGCTACAGGTGATAATCTGCCTGCAAAGCGCACTCCCATAAGCACTCATGTGCTGAATACTGCCAGCGGCAAGCCAGCAGCTGGGGTAGCCGTCGTGTTACAGTATAAAGAGGGGAAGAATTGGGAGGAATTGGGTCGGAGTTTAACCGATCTACAGGGACGGGCTGCGGATTTGTACCTATCTAAGAAGCCGCTTCAGGTGGGAACTTACCGGCTGGTTTATGAGACGGGTGTGTATTTCAAGGGCCAAGGAACCAAGACTTTCTTTCCGCAGGTGGAGATCATCTTCGAGGTCGAAAAGACTGACGAACACTACCATGTGCCGTTGTTGTTAAGCCCTTTTGGATATTCCACATATCGCGGTAGTTGATAAGTTGGCCGCACCCTTTTAATTTTCTAGTCTGCGATTAAAAGCTTAATTCGATCCTGCTACTTCATTTGCGCTTAGTAGTAAGCCATGTAAAAGAGACCTGCCCCTTTGGTTTTTCCAAAAGGTATAATACAGCGTATGCGCTTGATCAGGATGCGTAAACGTGATTAAATATCTTTGTTGCATAATATAAAAGCGAACCTGCCAACAGCACAGTTAGGCCGGAGTATAAGTGGTTTTGTAAGTTGTTGGCGATCATCGCAATAGAGGTAATCCATGAAACTTGAAGGCGTAGTTCATAACGGTGTCATCGTGCCAGATGATTCCCAGGTGCTTTCGGAAGGAACACGAGTGCGCATAGAACCGGTGAATGCTTCAAAAAAATCTACATTTGGTGAGTTGTTTGGAGACTTGGTGGTTGATTGTGCCGATTTGCCGACTGACCTTGCGGCACAGCATGATCACTACCGCCTAGGGACGCCGAAGCGATGACCGTTTTCATGGATACCTATGGATTGATCGGCTGGATCAACATGCGTGATGTCGGACACCAGCGGGTCAAGTCGTACTTGGATTCTTACTCCGGCAATATCGTGACTACCGAATGGATCTTGCTTGAGTTCGCTGACGCCTTTTCGTTGTCTGATTTCTGTTAATTTAAATCTAGTCTGCTATTAGGCCGACGCTTTGTTTCACCAAAGCTTGGAACTCTTTTTCAGGCCAGACTTTGTCTATTTCAATCCAGCGCTGTGCAACTTTATTCATCGTTTCTTGTGCGGAGCCATTCGGGCTATTAAGATAGGTTTTTACTTCTTCAACAAGAATGGTTCTTCGTTTCTGATAGCCAGGCAACCTGCTGCACAATGCAGGATTTTTAATGTCGATGTGGGAAAGATTTGCTCGGATTGTTTCGCGTAGGCTTGCTGTTCGTTGCGAATCCAAACCAAATGCATCAAGTCTTATTTTGTCAAGTTGTGAATAACGGGTGTAACCAGCAGTAGTAGGTTCAACACAAATGCGTTCCGCAATTTCAGGGCTTGAAAACTCTATCAAGAACTTGAAAGCTAATTCCTTTGATGCGGATTTTGCATTGACGCAACCAAGGTTACTGGAAGAACCTAGGTAGGGTATTTTATTACCTATGGGCAAGGGTCTGAATTCGGTGGAAGAACCGGGGTAATAACCGTCCGAACCAGGGATGGCGCAAATGTTAAATGTATCTTTCAAGGCTGGGTTGCTTTGGGTTTTGTAAACCAAACTCGCATCTGCAATGGTAAGTGCAGCGTTGCCTTGTAGGAAGTTAGCGCCCGATTCTGTATCAGGGGTGTTTGCCCGGAATTTTTGTAGTAGTTTGTATTTCTCTAAGCTTTTGACAAATCCAGTGGTGTTGATCAATGGTTTTCCAGTTCGAAAATCATACTGAAACGAAAATACTGCGTTCTCGATTTCTGGAGTGATTTTTTCGGAGGGGCTGACGGGTTGCCTGGTGTAGCCAGCAGCAAAACTCAGGAAATCTTTCTCAAAATCTTCTTCAGAGGAAGATAAACCGGGCAAGCTTTTGCCTGAATTGAAATTAGCTTCAGAAAAATACTGCGCAATTTTATGATAATCCGACCAAGTGGTGGGTGGTTTCAGAGGGGTGTTGTATTTCGTATTAAAACCATTTTGGTGGATGGGGTTGTTGAATAAATCATCGCGATAAAGGCAAACTCGTGCTTCTCCAGTAAGCGGGAGTGCAACTATTTTTCGTTGCCAAATTAAAAGTTTTTCACGATAGAGGGGTAATAAGTCGGACCAATTGATTTTGTCGCCTGGTTCTTGAATTGAATCTGAGGCGAATGTTATCAGATTAGCCTGGGTGAATTCCCCAATTTCCTCAGGTTTGATAATCCAGATATCGGCTTTTATTTGGTCTGAATCGGGTACTTTTCCTGCAGTTCGGGTAATTATTTTTAGATCTGCGCCAAGTCTGTTAGAAACTACAAAACCTTGGGATTTTATAACCTCATGGGCTATGCCTTCAGGGCATGCGATTACGATAGTAGGTTTATTAGCGGGGATTTCTGCTTTTGTGGCGTTTTTTTTGCCTGTACAGCCTGAAGATGCGAGCAGGCACAGGAGCATTATTAAAACACTGGGTGAATTTCTTTGCATTGTTAAACTCTCTTTCCTTAAAATAGATAATCATTTTATGAGATGTTATGCAATGATGTAGCATGATTGTACGGTGATGATCGAATTTTGACATATGGCTTAAGAGGTTTTTGTAATGAAAATCAGTCTGGTTGTTTTGACTGCGGGTAAAATGATGGGTAAAGAAATTCCCATAACTGCTGCAGAATTTCGAATTGGAAAAGATCCTTCATGCCAACTAAAGCCTGCTTCCGGAGTTTCGGACAAGCACTGCGCTTTCTTGGTAAAACAAGGGAAACTTTTTCTTGTAGATTTGGGAAGTTCTGAAGGTACTTTTGTAAATGACAACAAAATATCAGCAGAAGTCGAACTAAAACTAAAAGATAAAGTGAAAGTTGGCCCTTTGCTGTTTGAAGTAAAGTTTGAAGCACCAACAGCGAATCCTGCAGTAGCGGCACCAGCAGCAAAGCCCGCAGTAGCAGCGCCTGCTCCAGCAGCAAAGCCCGCAGTAGCGGCACCAGCAGCGAAGCCCGCAGTAGCAGCGCCAGCAGCAAAACCAGAAGAAAAAGTTGAACCAAAAAAATCGTCGGGTGAAGGCGATGATGATTTGGACGACTTGTTGTTTGATGATGATGATAAAGCACCTAGTGGTACCAAGCCATCATGGAAAGATGCGATACCCGAGGCGGGTGCGCAAAAAGATGCAGGCGGATCTGGAACTTCTTCGGAGGGCGGAGCCAAGCCTGAAGAAAAACCAAAGCCTACAGCAAATACTTCAGATGCAGCGGCAGCATTATTTGCAAAATTCCGTTTAAAAAAGTAGTACATGGCAAAAGATAAGCTGGAAACAATACTTCCAAAGCCGTCTCTTTTGCCTGCTTCTAAAAAGCTTTTGGGAAAAGCTTTGTTGTTCTGGTTTGGGGAAAGAAAACGAGACCTTCCTTGGAGAAAAACCAGAGATCCATTTGCGATATGGGTTAGCGAAATCATGTTGCAGCAGACTCAAGTTGCAACGGTGATACCGTATTTCGAAAGATTTTTGAAGTCGTTTCCCACCGTAGAGGCGCTTGCTGCTGCAGATGAACAAGAGGTATTGAAGCTTTGGCAGGGCCTTGGTTA
>CAMDHK010000051.1 GCA_945897965.1 Candidatus Kuenenia stuttgartensis
AGTTAGTTCCTAAGTTTTTGTTGTTTCATGCATCCTCGGCTGTGTTCTGGCTCTTCTTGACAACGAAGGTGCTGGAATCGCGCAAATGGAAGTAAGGGATTTTAGAGTAAACATGAGCGAGTCAAATAACATGAATAATGGATTGATCAGTGGGTTATCTAAAAACCCGATAGTGATGAATTTTGGCGCATTCTTAATGGCTGCGATTTTTGCCCTTACCTGTGGGATTATTTCCTGGAGGCTGGGCCGCCCTGCAATGGCTTATATTATTTGGTCCGGCTCGCTTGCTGTTTTCAGCGCAGGCGTTGGCTTTGTTTTAGCTAACCGAAATCAAAATGAAACCTCTCCAGAAAATGCGCTCCGAATCGGACTTATTTTCCTCGGCGGCGGTATCGGCTTCGCCACCGCTATCCTTGGCCTCTTTCTTCCACTGATGGAATACAGCGACATCTTTGGTGGGGGCCTTGCACAATGGCGCAAAAACCCAAACACGGTTCTTCTTTGTGCCGGACTTCTTTTTGGCGGCCTTGCTCTTATGTTTGGTAGCGTCATGCTCGCCAAAAACTTTGAAAAATCCAGCGTCGGGCTTCGAAGGCTTCTTTATGGCACCAATGCCTTCCTTACCGGTATGCTTCTTCTCACCGTGCTTGGCGTTGTTAATGTGCTTGCTTATGTGCCCATGGGCAAATTAGACTTCTTCAATCGCACTTTTGATTTTACCGCTTCCGGCCTTTATTCCATTAGCGAGAGCACCCAGAATTTTCTCTCCAATCTTAAGGAGCCCGTCAAGGTTTATGTCCTTCTTCCTAGTAATAACCTTATCACGGTTGAAACTGAAACCCTGCTTGAAACCTTCAAGACTCATACCAAAAATATCACCTGGTCTTCGGTTTCTCGCGATCTCGATGCCCAAGAACTAGCTAAGCTTCAGGAAAAATATCAGATCCCCGATTCATTAGGCTTGCTCGTGGTTTATGGTAACGACCAAAAACCTGTTTATGACTTTATCAAGTATCCCGATCTTTACTCTATCCCACAACAAGACCCTCGCAGCCCCAATGCCGATAGTGGAAGTTTCCAATTCCTTGGCGAAGCCCAACTCATCAAAACAATCACCTTCCTTTCCGAAGGCAAATCCCAAGCGGGAGTTTTCTTCACCCAGGGCAATGGCGAACTTAGCATCGATGATAAAAACCCAGGCTCTGTTGCGGGCATTGGTACTCTTTGGGATGAAACTGCAAAGGGGAACTTCAAGCTTGATAAAATCACGCTTGATCGAAACACTAAAAAAATCCCCCAAGAAGCTGATGTGGTGGTCATGGCACGACCTAGGTTCGATCCGCCCCCACAAGCGATCGATGCCCTTCGTAATTATCTTCGGGGCACCGATGGCAAAAAAGGCCGTTTGCTTTTGCTCCTGGATGTTGAAGTGGAACAAGTTGCAGGTAAGAAACAAGTCATCCCTATGCCCAACCTGAAAGTGCTTTTGCGCGAATTTCAGGTTGATGTTGCAGATGACCAAATCTACAACCCGCTTAACGAACGCAAGCCTTCCATCATGACTATCATGGCTTCCGATAAAAGCAACAACCCTATTGCCAAGGCTTTCTTAAAGGGCCGTTCTGCAACTCTTTTCCTGTTCGATGGCATTCGAACGGTTAAACCATTGGCGCGGGTTCCAAATGCACCACCGAATCCCATTAGTGCAGATGAGATTCTGCTTACTGATCCTCGTATTCCCGTATGGGCTGAAACTGATATGGGTGCTAATCCGCAAGAAATAATTGCTGAGTTGCGCAAGGATGAAAAGAAGGCTCAACAAAAACTTAATGGTGGTCAGTTACCGGTTGCTGTTGCGGTGATGGAAAAAGGTGCACCAGACCCATTGGCTCAAATCCCAGGCCATGAAGGCATGGCACCTACCGAAGACAAACCTAGGATGGTTGTTTTTGGGGATGCATCTTGGGCAAGCAATGAAGGCATCAATGGCAGGTTTGGCGAAAGTAGCCTATCACTTTTCAACACCAGTATTTCTTGGTTAAGGGATCGATCAGATCTCGGGGCCAAGCCCAAGGGTCAGGAACGAAAAGATTATAAGTTTAATGTTGCTGAAGATGCAGTTACCAGGCTGAAGTTTCTTCCGCTTGCAATGATGCTTCTTTCAGTGATTGGTTTGGGCGGAGCTATCTGGATTGTTCGCAGGCGCTAGTTTGAATTTGAGGTTTTTACGATGAATTTTAAGACTACTTACATTTTGTTTGGGTTCCTTGCAGGAGTTTTTATCCTCCTCGCTTTTGCTTTGTTCATGGATCCGGGCGCAGTGGATTCTGCTGCCTTTATCTTCCCTTCCATGAGATCTGGGAAAAACACCATCCAAGTGGATGAAGTGGATCGGATTGAAGTGGATCGAAAGAAACCTGTTGCAGAGAAACTCGTGTTCGAACTCGATCCTGCAACCAAGCGTTGGAGCATGACCGCTCCACGATCTACCAGAACCGACAAGTTTGCGATTCAAGAAATTGTGCGCCAACTTCGCGAAGCTAAACCCGATACTGAAGCTGATCGCCCTTCCAACCTTGCGCAGTGGGGCTTGGATGATCCTTCTGCAATCATCACCCTCAAGAAAAAAGATTCCGAGCATACAATCAGCCTTAAGGTTGGGAATACCAGTCCGGGCGAATCAAGCGCAGTTGTTTATCTGCTCTCTTCTGATAATCCCAAGACCCCTATTGCTGTCAAAAAATCCCTGATCGATGGCTTGTTCAAGCCTCAGGTTGCTTTCAGAGAGAAAGATCTTTTGAGCCCAAGTGTTTCCGACATCAAATCCTTCAAGCTTGAAGAAACAGGCAAAAAATCTATCGCAGTTGCAATGACTGGCGAAAGCAAATGGCGTTATGCCGAGCCTTTGAGTTATGGCGAAGCAGACTTTGATGGTGGGGAAAACAATGACCCTCTTAAAGTTTCAGGAGGCGTTCGTGGCTTGCTCATGAATATCTCCAACCTCAAGGTGGAATACAAAGACGAAAAAAATAACGACTTTGTTTCTGATGAAAGCCCTGATCTTGCGAAGTACAAGCTGGATGTTGCGAAGGATAAGGTGCTGCAATTATCGATCGAGCGGATTGAAGAAGGCAATAAAACCAGCAACCCTAAACTCATCATTGCAGTCGGTGAAAAAGTGGGCGAGACAAAAGATAAGTTTTACGCAATGCTGGATGATGGCAAAAAAGAAATCGTTCGTATTAGCGTTGCTTCCATTGAACCGTTGCTAAGGCTAATTGCAGACCCTGAGGGTTTAAGAGATCGGACTCTCGTAAAAGCAGGCGCTCTTGATAAACCCGATGCTATTACTTTGAAAAACAGCTATGGTAACCTTGAATTTCAGCGTATTGACCCTGCCAAGCCTTGGATGTTGTACAGGCCGGGTAAGGATGTTCCTGATTCGATAAACGAGGTTTCGGTCACCAATTTGATTTCAGTCTTTGGCCAGAAGGGGCAGATTAAATCCTTCATTGATACGCCTGCCAAGGATTCAGATTTGGAACTGGATAAACCCCTTGCAGAGCTTTCGATTTACATCGATGGCATTGATAAGACTCCCAAAAAAGAAGAACCAAAAGAAGAGAAGAAAGACGAAGCTAAGAAAGACGATAAAGCCAAGGAAGAGAAAAAAGACGAAGCTAAGAAAGACGATAAAGCCAAGGAAGAGAAGAAAGAAATCAAGAAGGAAGTAAAACCTTCGTTGAAGCCAGGCGATCCGAAGGTGAAGGTTCTTTTTGGCAAGCGGGAAAATGGCCTAGTGGTATTCAAACGCATCGCTGATAAAGAAACCACTTACGGCAGAGTGCCTGAAACCTTGTTAGACAAATTAAAAGAAAATCCATTGGCGTACTTGGATACTTTTGTTCCCAAGTTTAGCGAATCGATGGATCTGGGCGAGAATGTAACAAAGCTTTCGATTTCTCGTGCGGGTAAAACTTTCGAAGTTAGCCGGGATAAAAAGGAAGATCCATGGAAGATTGTTTCACCCCCAGAGCAAGCGGGCAAGAATGCTGATGCCGGTCTTGTGATGAATGCCCTCGGAGCGCTGAATAATCTTAAAGCCAACAAGTTGGTTGCAGAAAAAGCTCCTGAAGGCGAACTTACCCGTGAGTATGGTTTGAACCCCGCGATTATCAAAGCGGTTGTTACTTTGGGTAAAGATAAAGATGCTAAAACTTTTGAGTATGGTTTTGGTAAGGAATCGCCTGATAAGACTGGTATCTACGCCCGACAAGCTTGGCGCGATTTTGTATTCATCACCGATCGCTTTGTCACCAATGCGCTCGAAGCAGAGCTTCAGGACCTGGTCGTATTTCCTAAACTCGATCCTGCAAAAATTGAATCCATCAAGCTAACAGGTTGGCAATCCTTGTTGGGTTCACCTTTTACGATTGAGCTTGAACGCAAGGACAAATCTTGGGTTGCCAAGGCACCTGCAGAATTTAAATTGGATCCTGTTAAAGCCGAAGTTCTTGCAACAGGGCTTGCTACTTTGAAAGCTGAAAAGTTTGTCTCTTTTAGCGCTGGGGTCAAAGCTGAACAGGAGCTTGATCTTGCCAAGGGTGCCTTACAAGTTGAATTCAAAATCCAAGGCGAAAAAGAAAGCCAAAAGCTTTTAGTTGGCAAAATGGATGGGGATAAATCCTACTTTGCAACATCGGGCAAGTTTGCTGATGTGTTTTTGATTCCCAAAAATGCATTTGAATCCATGCGCGTAAAACCCGCTTATTTCAGCCCATAACAGCTTGCAGGAGCTCTCATGATTTCCGATTTGCCTGCCTTCCTTGGTGGAGATAAGGCATTTCCATCAGGACCTCCTTTGCCTGTTCGTGATCCCAAGATTTTTCATGCCTTGCAATCTTCTTGGGACGATGCATCTTGGGCTTCCTATGATTCAGGCCATGTGATCGCACTTGAAAAATTAATCGGCGAATATTTTCTTTCCCCTCATGTACTCACCTGCTCGAGCGGTACCCTCGGGGTCGAAACTTCTTTGAAGGCTTTGGGAATTAAGCCAGGCGATTTAGTTGGCTTGGCTGCTTACGAATACCCAGGTAACTTTCTTGCAATTCATGCCTCGGGGGCAAAACCTTTTCTTATAGATCTTGATCCAGCAAACTGGCAGATCTCGCCCCTGGCAATTGATGTTGCCATCGAAGCTGGGTGCAAAGTTGTGATTGTTTCACATTTGCATGGCGGGCATGCAGACATGAAAACAATCATGGCGAAGTGCAAAAACTCGGGCGTGGGTGTAATAGAAGATGCCTGCCAAAACCCCGGTGCGGTGGTGCAGGGAAAAAGTGCAGGTACTTGGGGAGACTTTGGCGTTCTTAGTTTCGGTGGTTCGAAATTGATTACTTCGGGCAGGGGAGGAGCAATACTTTCCCATAAACCTGAGTTTGCACAAAAGGCGAAGATGTTGCTTTTGCGGGGTAGCAAGTTGGCGCCATTAAGCGAAATTCAAGCCGTGGTTCTTGTCCCCCAATTGGAAGACCTGAAAAAAGCAAATACTTTACGCATGGCTTCCGTCGAATTGTTGCAAAATAAGCTCGCCCTTATTGATGGAATAGAGTTCATCCAATCCGCATTCAATTCGGATCAACATGCTTTTTACAAATTAGGGCTAAGACTGAATTCTCAAAAGTATGGCTTGGATCGGGAGTGCTTGATTCCTGCGATGCAGGCGGAAGGTGTTGCACTTGATGCGGGTTTTGCTGCCCTTCATGTGAGCAGATCGCAATCCCGTTGGAAGAGTGCGGGCCCGTTGCCTGAAGCTGCAAACGCCCATGAAAATATGCTTGTCTTGCATCATCCGGTTTTACTGCAAAATGAATCCGCAATGAATTCCATCGCACATGCCTTTGAAAAGGTTCAGTCGCATGCAGAGAAGGTTCGCAAGTCGTTCTATTCTTAGGGCTTGAGCAAAGCTATCTGGGTATTTTAATAGGCTCGAAATCAAGAATAAGCAATTAAAGAAGTTGTGAAAGAAAGGTTTTAGCAGGAACCATGATTGCACTGCGGGGTTTGGCAAAACAGTCGGCGTCAATGAATTCAGATTCAAGAACAACTTGGAAAGCAAATGGTGCTTGAAGCATTTTCTGGAAATATTTCAACCCTTCACTTATTGATTCCTGACGGTATTTGACTTCAACCAAAAACCAAGGTGCATCATTGCGGATTACTAGGAAATCAACCTCTCTTTTAGATTTGTCACGCAGATAACCAAGCTGGAATTTCCCCAGCCCTAGATCATTCCATCCTTCAACTGCTTTTAATAAATGGCAGGCAACAAAAGTTTCCGTTTTGTCGCCCACATCAGAAATACCCGACCAATCCCTCAGAAACCATTTGGGTTCTTTGCGCAATGATCGGGATATATTCTTGAACCAAGGTTTGATAAGGAACCCAAGATGAAGATTACTTAATGTCTCGACCCATCTGCGTATCGTATCCACGGAGACTTGAATCTCTCTTGCAAGATTACTGTAAACAATTTGATGTGCAGATCTTGACTCCAAAAGGTTTACAAGCAAAGTCAATTGGTCGAGCTGTTGGATTTGAGTCAGGTCTCGTACATCTTCCCGCACTAATTGCTGGGTGCGAAGGGTTTGCCAAATTCTGCTGAACGCAGGATCTCTTTTTAAAAAAGGTTCGGGGTATCCACCATGTTCCCATAAAGCATTGAAGTCCGATTGTTTGGGCTTTTTGGGAGGTCGAATGATTCGTTTGGGATCTGGTAATTCTTGGTGAATGGTTTCTGCAACGGAAAACGGATGCATATGGTAAAGAAAATAGCGTCCCATCAGGCTATCGCCAATACGGCGATAAGTATCAAGCCTGCTTGAACCTGTAACCAGAATATTCAAATGGTTTTCGTAAGAATCAAAAAGCCCTTTGAGGAACTGTTTCCAGCGTGGGAATTTGTGTAATTCATCAAAAAGCACAGTGGTTTTATCAGCCGAAAGTTGCTCCAGTCCCAATTGATGCACTATTTTTTTTGTGCCACCAAGAATCAATTCCCGGTGATCAAGGTTATCCCAATTGAAATAGTTTTCCGAATGATTCTTGCAGGTTGTGGTTTTGCCCACCTGCCTAGGGCCACTAACCAAAGCCATCTGCCGATGTTTTGATAAATGGTTCTTTAGCATGGAATCATAGATACGATGCTTGATTTTCATAATGACCATTTTCGCACCCATCGTAAATTAGTCAAGACCATTTTACGATGGTACTTAAAATGGTCGGCAAGGTTTTGCTCATAAAATCTTAGTATGTGAACGATCAGGCTAGAAAATTGATTAAGGCGCTTGTTGCATTTCTGCTTCAAGAATGGTGAAGAGGAATTTCTCCGGGTCATCCTTACGGAGTTGTAACTTCCCTTTGATGATCTGCGTTTGCCTACTCATCCGCACAACTTTTGAATCTTTAAGTTCAATAAGAACCATGCCATTCAATGAGGGCATTTCGCAGTACCAACATCCCACGGGATTTTCCAAAAGTAAAAAAGTGCTGGATTCATGTTCCTCACCCACGGGTTGCATATGCCCCTCGATTTGTACTTTTTGATTTTCTAATTGTTTTAAATACGCAGGGTATTGCGCCAACGCTTTACGATCCACCTGCGTTTGCGCCAGCACTAACCAAGGTAGTAAATTAACGGCGTTGGCTTTGATGGGTGGCAAATCGAGTTCCATTTTATCGAGTGCAAAGGGCCGTAAAGATTTAGGGACAAACCAGCTTTTATGATCCTGATGCTTTTCATCTTTAGCTGTTTTTCTGCCTTGCACATACTCTTTTAATATCCGCCTATGTTCCAATAATAGTCCTTCGCGTAATCCAAATTCCGTAACACAACCATCCATCATGGCAAGGGCCACTTCCGGATCACCCGATGCATTAGCAATTTCAGCAAGCTGCATTAGTAAAAGTGAATCTGCGGGAAACCATAATGCCAGAAGCTGTACGGAAGCAATTGCATCTTTGGGGATGTTTTTTAATTGTGCGGGGTCAATACCGCCAGCCAGATATTTGCCTTCGGGCGATTGGAATAGAAGATTGAACAAGTTGTCAGTTTTTTGTCCTGCTTTTTGTTTTTTCAATTGCTTGATCCAGAAGAGTTGCAACTTTTCTGCATCAACATATTTCCCCGGTGCCAAGGCTATCGCTTGTTCCGAAACCTGGATGGCCCGGTCGAATTCTCCTAGAGTCTGCCAAGCACTTGATAGGTTGGCAAGGATGCGAAAGTTTAGCGGATATTCACGGTCTGCTTTTCGCAGGGTTTCCAAGGCGAGGGGCGCTTGATTTAAACGGATCAAGAGGGCGCCCTGGTCTGCGAATTCTTCGGGCAGGAGTTTTCTTTCTTTGGAAAGTTTATCCAGGCGGGATAAATCCTGAAGGTATTTCTTTCGAAACTCAGATGATATTTGCTTAAGTTTTGGTTCAACAGCTAATTGCCTGAGTTGCCTTTGATCCATTAATAGGCCCCGCCATTGCGAAGGCAGCTCGTTATATGATTCTTGGGAATAATAGACTCCAGCTATAAGTGTGCATTGAGATAATAAAAGGTTTGCTAACAGCCCCAAGGCCCTTAAGATCCAAAACTTTAGCTGGCAAACTTGCACAAAGAGTCTCCTGCGATTCGATGGAATTATATTTCATGCTACTCATGATTCGATTAACTTAATCGTAATCTAATATCATGCCTTATTCGAGTATAACAGGTTGGGGTTTGGGAAAAATGAATGTACTTTTAATTTTAATAGCTGGGTTGATGCTTGCAGGAGCGGAGACTACTTTAAAATCCGCTGATTTCATACCTGCAAAAAACGACCAAATGATCGAGGTATTCGAGGCTGCCAAGGTAGAGCTTAAATCTGGAAGCATTTTGAAAATCGAAATGCCTTTAAGTTTGGGAACTGGCTATCAATGGGAATTATTAGGTCCTAATCATGGCCCGCTAAGTTTTCAACAAACGAAAACCGTACCTCCTGCACAGGCCAGACTAGGGGCTGGAACGGTTCAACAATTTGAATTCAAGGCAAAAGCCCAACCATCAGGTTCCTCTTCCCAGGTAGTGTTGGTTTTCAATTTGCGTAGATCGTTTGAAGGTGTAGGTAATAAATTTTATCAGGTTCGCGTTGTTGTGGGTGAACCTTAAACTCTTGAAATAATTTTGGTTCTTTACTCGGAGATAACATGGCTGATGTGATTTTTGGTGAACTTGAACAGTTGGTAAAAACCCAAGGTGTAAAAAAGGCGATTGATCATCTTGCAGAGCAAATGATTGCCCGCAAGGATTACAATAAACTCTTTTACACTTTATTGGTGAAAAGCAGGCTTGAGCTTGGATTGAATGTTGTTCCTACTGCGCCTTCCAATGATATTCCGGCTGATAAACAGGAAAAGTTTGAAGACAACATCAGGCTTTCCGCAAGAAATGTGGCAGAGCTTTTCCTTAAGGAAAACAATCTCGAGCAAGCGTGGAATTTTTATCGAATGATTGGCGAGACAGAACCGATCAAAGCTGCGATTGATGCAATGGAACCCAAACCTGAAGATGAAATGGAAGTGCCGATCAGGCTTGCGTTTTATGAAGGTTTGAACATGCCCTTGGGTTTTGATTGGATTCTCGAACGCTATGGTCTTTGCAATGCGATTACCACTTTGACGAGTCAGGATTTTTCTCAGATGCCCGCGGTAAGGGAATATTGCCTGCAAAAACTTATTCAGGCTTTGTATGGAGAATTAGCAATCAGGCTGAGAAATGAAATTGAAAAGCATGACGGAAACAAGTCTGATGTTGAAAAAATTCCCGTTGCAGAAGCAGGGGAAATTAAAAAGCTGATTGCAAACCGCCCTTGGTTGTTTGAAGAAGATAACTACCATATTGATCTTTCGCATTTGAGTTCTGCGGTACAGATGAGTATTCATTTGCCTGGGTGTAAAGAGTTGGAAATGGCATTGGAGTTATGTGCGTATGGAAAAAATCTTTCATCAAGGTTCTTGGGCAAAAGCGAACCGCCTTTTGAAAATCTTTATGAGTCTTATGGGAAGTACTTGGAAATTAACGCAGGTCGCGATGTAGAGAAAAACTTGGATTATTTCAGAAATATTGCGAAGGAAAACGAACCGGATGGCAGCAGTTATCCTGCTGAAGTCTTATTGCAGCTGCTGGAAAAGTTGGGAAAATCGGAAGAAGCCTTGGAGCTAGCAGGAAAAACCTTAAATGCTTCGGGGCTTTATGGAATGTGCAGTAAAGCGGGGAATTTTAAGCCTATGCAGCACGCTGCTCAGGCCCAAGATGACCCTGTGCATTTCCTTGCTGCCCTTATTGAGGTGGAAAAAGCAGGTAAAGCTTAACGATTAGGTTGCTCGCAAGGGGCAGTATATGACCCTGTAACTTATGAAAAAGCATGAGTTACAGGGGTTTCTATCTTGAAAAAGTGTCGAATTTGAAGCAAAATGGATATAGAGTTCGATCATTCACCTGCCTTATTTTGCTTATTACTATGAAAAATCATCCGCTAATAATGTTGGGTCGCTTTGGAGTATTAACTCTAGGGGTTTTAGCTTTCGCATTTCAAAACCTTAAGGCAGAAGATGCACGGGATTTGGAGTTCTTCGAAAAGAAAATACGACCAGCGTTGGTTGAGAATTGCATCAAGTGCCATAGCGAGGCAGATAAAAAAGTTAAAGGTGGCTTGGCCCTAGATAGCAAGGAAGGCGTTGCGCGTGGTGGGGAAACTGGGCCTGCGGTTGTTCCTGGTAAACCTGAATTAAGCTTATTGGTAAAAGTGATTCAATACGATGGGGATATGAAGATGCCCCCTAAAGGGAAACTGCCCCCAGAGGTTATTGCAGATTTGACCCAGTGGGTGAAAATGGGTGCTCCAGATCCTAGAAACAAAATCAATGCTGACATTGCAAAGAATGAGAAGAAACCCTTGAAGGGGGAAAACTGGTGGTCGTTTGCTCCCATTGCCAGTGTTAAAGTTCCTGCGGTGACAAATAATCTTGGCCGCAACGAAATTGATAATTTCATTCTTTCTCGTTTAGAGAAAGATCACCTGACCCCTTCACCCGAAGCTTCGAAAGCAATTTTGGTTCGAAGATTGTATTTTGATTTGATTGGTTTGCCCCCCACCCCTGAGCAAGTTAAGGCTTTTCTTTCTGATAGCAGCCCAGATGCATATGAAAAGTTAGTGGATAATCTTCTTAAGTCGCAGCACTTTGGTGAAAAATGGGGCAGGCATTGGCTGGATATTGCACGCTTTTCAGAATCGAGCGGCGGCGGGCGTACCGCATTATTCCCAGATTCTTGGCGTTATCGTGATTATGTCATCCGAGCTTTTAACAGCGATAAATCTTACAATCGATTTTTACTTGAGCAAATAGCAGGAGATCTTCTTCCTGCTAACGATAATCGTGAACAAGCGGATAACATCATTGCGACATCTTTCCTTGCATTGGGCCCTACCAACTTCGAAAGACAAGATAAAAAAGTTCTGGAGATGGATGTTATTGATGAACAACTTGACACCCTGGGCAAAGCTGTTTTGGGCATGACCATTGGTTGTGCACGGTGCCATGATCATAAGTTCGATCCCATTCCAACCCATGATTATTATGCTCTTGCGGGTATTTTCAAAAGTACCAAGACATTGATTCACGATAATGTTTCGAGATGGATTGATCACAAGCTTCCTGTGGATGCTGAAACTGAGAAAAAAATCAGTGAGCATGATGCCAAGGTTGCACTTCTGGATAATAAAATCAAAGAACTCAAAAAGAAGTCTACCACCAAGGGGGATGCAGTAAAAAAGATCATCGAGCCAAAAGATCTTGATGGCATTGTGATTGATGATACCAAGGCCAAGAAAGTAGGCGAGTGGACTGTTTCTAAGTTCAGTAATTTCTTTATTGGTTCCGGTTACCTGCATGATGACAACAAAAACAAAGGAGAACTAACTGTTAGTTTCACACCGGATTTTCCCAAGGCGGGCAAGTACGAAGTTTTGCTTGCTTATCAAGCCGGGCCTACAAGGGCTAATGATGTCCCTGTTACTATCTTCCACGGGGATGGTGAAACGGTAGTGCATGTTAATATGCAGAAGAACCCGCCTATCGATGGAAGATTCGTCAGTCTTGGGCAGTTCAGATTTGAAAACTCGGGGCAAAACTTTGTTCTGATTTCCAACATGGATACCATGGGGCACGTAACTGTTGATGCAATGCAGTTTCTGCCTGTAGGGGGTGCTGAAAAAGTCGCAAAAACCCCTGCCAAGGGCGAAACAGTCGATGCAAAAGAACTCAAGAAAATGGAAGTTGAGTTAAAGGAATTGAAGGCGAAAGGGCCTGTCAGGCCGGTTGCGATGTCTGTTGAAGATGAGAAAAAACCAGCAAGCATTAACATTTGTATTCGTGGAAATGTGCATACACCTGGGGCGTTGGTTCCACGCGGGTTTCTATCTGCAGTAAAAGTTAAGAATTCACCTAATATCCCTGATAATGCAAGTGGTCGCAAAGAATTTGGCCTTTGGCTTGGTGATGATTCTAACCCCTTGACTGCACGAGTTTATGCAAACAGGGTTTGGAGTTGGTTGCTTGGTTCGGGCTTGGTTCGCACTACCGATAACTTTGGTACCACGGGTGAAGCCCCTTCCCATCCAGAACTTCTCGACTTCCTCGCAGCGGAATTTATTAAGGATAATTGGTCGACGAAAAAATTAGTTCGCAAGATTGTTACTTCGCAAACCTACAGGCAATCTTCTGAAGAAAGCACTTTGGCCCAGCAAAAAGATCCCGAGAATAAAACCTTCAGCCATATGAATCGCAAAAGGCTGGAAGTTGAATCCATTCGAGATGCCATTTTAATGGTGTCAGGCAAGTTGGATTTGGTGATGGGTGGTTCGACGATAAACCCAGGAACCAGTAGTGAATACGGGTATAAGTTTACGGACAACAGACGCAGCGTTTACACTCCGATTTTCCGAAACAACCTACCCGAGATTTTTGAAGTCTTCGACTTTCCAGATCCTAACTTGGTGGTTGGAAAGCGCAATGTAAGTACCATTGCACCCCAGGCATTGTATTTGATGAACAATCCCTTCATCATCGAAAAATCGGGCGAAGCTGCTTTGCATTTACTTAAAGAGAATACTCTTTCAGAATCTCAAAAAATTGAGGATGTCTATTTTCAAGTACTCGGAAGATCCCCCACTCCCGCAGAAAATGCTAAGGTAATGTCGTTTTTACAGGAAAAATCAGAAAAAGAGAAAGCTCAGGCATGGCCTTTAGTCTTTCAAGCCATGTTTAGCACTCTGGATTTCCGATATTTACATTAAGATCAGTCATGCTATTACAGGGCAGAATTTACAGTATTAAGGAACTTGAACATGTTTAATCGAAGAAAATTTCTGGAAACCACCTCTTGTGGCTTTGGAAACCTTGCCCTGTTGGGACTTGCGGGTACACAAGCTAAGGCCGCTACTCAAGGGAGTATGGATCCATTAGCCCCCAAGCAACCTCATCATACCCCTAAGGCAAAGCGTATTATATTCTTGTTTATGCAGGGCGGGCCTAGTCAGGTTGATTCCTTTGATTACAAACCCTTGCTTGAAAAACGCGATGGGGATATGGAAGAGTTCCGCGATGCACGGGTGCTTGCCAAAACTGGTACTATCATCAAGCATCGGGTGATGAAATCTTTGTGGAAGTTTAATCAGTATGGCGAAACGGGTCGCCAAGTCTCCGACCTTTTCCCAAATATTGCAACCCATATTGATGATCTTTGCATGTTGCATGGAATGAGAACCGAAGGGGTTGCCCATGGCCCTGCAACTCTTTTCATGCATACTGGTTCGATTAATCTGATTCGCCCTTCGATGGGTAGTTGGGTTAGTTATGGTTTGGGTAGTGAAAATAAAAACCTCCCTGGCTTTGTGACCTTGTGTCCTTCGATGGGCAATGGTGGGCCTAGGAATTTCAGCAATGCTTTTTTGCCGACGGTCTTTCAGGGGACTGCGGTGGGTAGGGCGGGCATTACCGCTAAGGATGCTACCATCAAGAACCTTTATCATCCTTCCATGAAAATAGAGGATCAAGGAAAGTACCTTGATTTCCTTCGCTCTCTAAATGCAGAGCAGTCTGGTAAAAGTCAGGCTGATAAAGATTACGAAGCCACTCTGAATTCTTTCGAGCTTGGTTGGAGAATGCAAAACTTCGCTCCAGAGGTTTTGGACCTTTCTCGCGAAACCAAGTCCACCCTCGATGATTATGGTATCGGGGATGCAACGACAGATAACTATGGCAGGCTTTGTTTGATGGCTCGTAGGCTTGCGGAAGCTGATGTCCGCTACATTCAAGTTAATTACGGCGATAACACCAACAACCCAGCTTGGGATCAGCATTCTAATCTTCCTAAGCATGCTGATCATGCCAAAGCGGTTGATAAGCCGATTGCTGCTCTTTTGGGCGATCTTAAAAAACGAGGCTTGCTCGAAGATACTTTGGTTTGGTTTGGTGGCGAGTTTGGCAGAACCCCTTATTCCGAACGCAATGGCACAGGCCGTGATCATAATCCTAATGGCTTTACCGTATGGCTTGCTGGCGGCGGCGTGAAGGCTGGATACACGCACGGTAAGACCGATGACTTTGGTTTCAACGCAATTGATGGCTGTGTTCACATGCATGATCTTCATGCAACGATGCTTCATTTACTCGGGTTGGATCATCAAAAACTTACATTTAAATTGGAAGGTCGTGATTTCCGCCTGACCGATGTGCATGGGAATGTGGTTCACGATATTATCAGCTAGAGATTAGTTTAAAAGAAAAAGGATCGAGCCGAAAGTAGGCCCGATCCTTTTTTATTGGGTGATAGAGGATTACTCGTTTTCGAGTTCTGCCAAAACTTCTGTAGACATGTGCACATTGCAGTGAACATTCTGCACATCATCATGATCATCTAGGTTTAGAAGAAGTTTGGTGATTTTTCTGGCGGTTTCTGCGTCCACATCGACATTCATTTTAGCGACCATGGTGATTTCCGCAGTTTCGGTGGTGATATTGTTTTTTGCAAGTGCTTCCTGCACTTTTTGAAAGGAAGCTGGGTCGCAAGTAACCGTGAATCTACCTCGTTCGTTTTGCATGTCATCTGCGCCCGCATCAAGCACAAGCGACATCAGGCTATCTTCATCAATGCCTTTTGCAAGGATGACAAATACACCCTTGCGATCGAAGAAATGGGCAGCGCACCCTGGCGCACCCATGTTGCCTCCGCCTTTTTCAAAAATCTTTCTGATTTCGCCATTGCTACGGTTGCGATTGTCAGTGAGAAGATCAACCACGATGGCGGTGCCACCCGAGCCAAATCCTTCATAAACCAATTCTTCAAAGGTGATACCTTCTGCTTCGCCTGTACCTCTGCGGATAGCCCGTTCGATGTTATCTTTGGGCATACTTATTGCGCGTGCTTTATCGATAGCGTAGCGTAATTTGAGATTTGTTATGGGGTCGCCACCGCCTGCTTTAGATGCAATGATAATTAATCGACTAAGCTTGCTCCATACTTTGCCTCGTTTAGCATCTGCTGCACCTTTATAGTGCTTAATATTTGCCCAATGGGAGTGGCCTGACATTGCCTCGACCTCCTTACATGCGCTGTTTCAAGCGCAGCCTTAAGTAAAACAACAAGTTATTATTCTACTTCTTAGAAGGCTCGAGTTCCAGTAATTCAATCTTTTGTTTTATATCTTTTACCCGCTCTGCATCTCTGCGGGTGCGAACAACCTGATAAAGATTTATCGCTTTTAGGTAGGATTCCAAACTCTTTTGTTTTTCTTTGAGGCTGAAATATACATCCCCCAAGTGATCCCAGACCACAGGGTCATCCGATCCGTCGGGAAGATTAGACGCTTTTTCAAGCTCTTGGCGTGCTTCTTTCAATTTCCCCTGGCGAAACATGACCCAACCAAGGCTATCAATATAGGCGGCATTCTCTGCTTCAAAGGTCAGCCTGTTGCTGGTGTCTCGTAATTTCTGGTCGAGGTCGAGAGCCTTGAGAATTAATTTTTCTGCTTCTACCAAATTGTGGGAACGATCCGCCCATTGGTAACCAAGATCGTTATTTGCAGTAGCATCTGCAGGATCCGCTTCAAGTATTTGTTTTAACAGTGCTTCGGATTTCTCATGATTCTTCATGCCTGAATAAATGGAGCTGAGGGTGTAGCGAATATCGCGTACTTCGTTTGGTTGGTCGTAATCTCGTAAGAGGGTGAGAGCCTCTTTTTCAGCATCTTGATGCCTTCCCATTTGTGCGAGCAAGCTGGCACGGTAGCGCTTGGAAAATAGTTTTTCCCGATCTTGAGATTCATTGATTGCAAGATCGATTGCAGCCAGGGCTTCGATATCTTTTTCGAGGTGGGTGTAAGCCCCTGCCATCTCTACATGGAAAAGCACTCTGCTGGTATTTTTGGCTTTATCGAGGCCCTCTTTGCAAATGCTGATGATTTCCTGATACTTGTGAGCCATGCGGTAGATTCTTAGTAACCCGGAATAGACTTCGGATTCTGTAGCGGAGTTGGGTGCAGATTCAGTAAGGGAGACGAGGAGGAGTTTTTCGCCCGCTTTTAGTTCGGATGCTCGGGAAGCGAGTGTGCCTAATGCAACTTTGGTTTCCAATCCAATTTTGCCACCTTTGACAAGTTGGTTGTAAGCTTGATCTAAAATTTTCCGAAGCATCTCGGGGTCTTTTTTTAGTGCAAGGAGCATGGCTTTGACTTGTATTGCTTGGGAGGGGTCGGGTGGAATACCACCTTTACGCGAAACGGCTTGGATGGAAGATTCAAGCCTTGCTAAAGCGCGGGATGCCCCGGATTCTTTATTTTCGCGATAGAGATCAAACAAGGCGTGATACACTTCGGTCGAGGGAGCTTGATTGGCGATTTCTTCGTAAATAGCTTCTGCACGGGGTATTTGCCCATTGATTCGAAGTTCCCTTGCGAGGATTAGTTTCAAGGAATTGTTGTGATTATCTCTGCTGGATGCGAGTTCGATTTCCGGAACGACATCTTTATTTTTCCCCATCTTCTTTTGTAGAGAGATTTTTAATTCGTAGGCCTCCGTGCCTAAAGGTTGGGTTTGTAAAAACTCATCAACACGAAGCAGAGCTTCTTCGTTTTTTCCTTCACTTGCATAAACTTGGGCGAGGTTTAACCCTAACCTTCCTGATCGTACAATATCGAGCTTCTGCGCTTTTAAATAATATTCGATGGCTGTTTTGGTATCTTTGCGCTTCAGTGCCAATCTGCCCAGCATCTCGTAATTTTCTGCTTTCAGTTTTCGATACGAATCTTCGGTAAGTTCGAGTACTTCTTCTGCAGAGGGCATTTCAAGAATGTCTGCGACACCTTTGCTTTTCTCTTCGGATTTTTCCCAATTGCTAGCTTGCTCGTAACGCAGCGAAAGTTCTCTTAGCACTTGAAGTCGCAATTCAGGTTTATCTTTCGATGCTGGGTTTTTCATAAGCTTTTCAAGAATCTCGGTAACTTCTTCGACTTTTCCGAGTGCTGCAAGTTGCTTGGCATAGAGTGCGAATGTTTCCAAGCTTGAATCATCCCGCTCTAAAACATATCTGCACTGAACCAACGCATCTTCAATTCGATCCAAGGACATGTAAATGGGGATGAGAGCTTTTCTGGGCGAAAGGGCGCCCGGGTCTAATTCCATCGCTTTTTCGAAAGACCTTAAAGCATCAAGCAGGCGATTTTCTTTTTCATATAGCAATCCAGAGCCATACAGCTTAATAGCTTCTTCGCGTTTGCTGTCGCTGGTAAGCTTGGGAAGAGGCCCGACTTTCTTGGGCGCATCTTCCAACTGAAGCTGCATCGAAGTTATCATTAGCAATTGCATTAGTGTTAGAATGTAAGGAGATAGAATCATCATGCTTTTATTTCCCTTGCTGTTGGATCAACTATTAAAGTTTGATCCGTTGGTTTAGCAATGAGGGATTGTAAACAAAAAGGTAGGAAAAGCGCTAGCGCTCTTCGGCAGATTATAAGTTCCCAAGCCAATTAAGAGTTTGACTGTAACTTTGCTGCTAGTATGGTGTTATGGAGAAGCATAGTGATAGTCATGGGGCCAACGCCGCCTGGTACGGGGGTAATTGCACCACATAAAGGCAAAACCTGTTCGTAATCAACATCGCCTACCAGTTTGCCATCGTCTAGCCTGTTGATACCAACATCGATAACCACAGCGCCTGGTTTCACCATGTCAGCGGTCACAAAGCAAGGCCTGCCAATCGCAGCCACAAGGATATCTGCCTGCTTGGTAATCTCTTTAAGGTTTGCAGTTTTGCTATGGCATATGGTGATCGTTGCATCGATGCCATTTTGCAAAAGAATCAGGCCCATGGGTTTGCCCACGATGGTACTTCTACCAAGAACTACAACATGTTTGCCTGCAACGGGGATGTTGTAGCGCTGCAACATGACAAGAACGCCATGCGGAGTGCAGGGAAGAAGTCGTGGCCTGCCTGAAGTTAGAAGCCCAAGATTTTCTGGGCCAAAACCATCTACATCTTTAAGAGGGGTTACTGCATCAAGGATGAGATCGGTGTTTAAATGTTTTGGCAGGGGGAGTTGCACTAATATGCCATTAACTTTGGTGTCGTGATTAAGTTTTGATATAAGATTAAGAAGATCTTCTTGAGTTGAATTGGCATCAAGTTTGTAGAGCCAGCTTTCGAATCCAGCTTTTTCGCAGGCCTTTTGTTTGTTTCTAACATAAACCTGGCTTGCAGGGTTGTCGCCAACGAGCACAGCGGCAAGGCCGGGTTTTACGCCTGTTTCTTTGAGCATAGCTGAGGCATTAAGTGCGAGTTCAGCTTGGATGATAAGGCTAAGTGCTTTGCCGTCGATGATTTGAGCTGCCATGATTCTCTCACCGTAAAAATTAAAAAACATGGGCACGAAGGGTAAACTTCATGCCCATGGTAAAACGATTAAGCGCTTACTTGACCTTTTGGAAATAATCCTGGGAACCCTTAGGGTCGGGCTTCATGGTGGCTTCGCCTGGTTGCCAGTTGGCGGGGCAAACTTCGCCATGCTTTTCTACAAATTGCAAGGCATCAAGAACGCGAATGGCTTCATCAATACTACGGCCCAAAGGCAGATCGTTGACCAAAAGATGGCGAACAATTCCTTCCTTGTCGATGATGAACAAGCCGCGTAAAGCAATTCCTGCATCTTCTAAAAGCACGCCATAAGATCTTGCGATGTTTTTGTTAAGGTCTGCGATAAGGGGATAGCGCACGCCACCAAGGCCGCCTTTGGTGCGTTCCAATTTGGTCCATGCAAGATGTGAGAACTGGCTGTCAACGCTGA
>CAMDHK010000052.1 GCA_945897965.1 Candidatus Kuenenia stuttgartensis
TCCGTGGCAAATGCTTCTGCTTCTTCTTATGCCTCTGCTTCCGCTTCCGTGGCTAATCTCCGTTTGGCCTTCCTTCAAACCTTTTAATGTTTAACTTCTGTGGCCGGTTAGAATAATCTTAACTTGACGGTTATATGGCCCTACTTTGCCATCCAGACTTTGATAAGATCCACTGTCTCTTTTTAATTTTCTAAAAAGGCTTTATCATGTATCCCATGAACAGAATAGCTTCCATAAATAGAAAAACTGCGGAAACCCAGATCGACCTCAAGATTAACCTTGATGGCACTGGGGTTTCAAACATCGATACGGGCATCGGCTTTTTCGACCACATGCTCACCCTTCTTTCCAAGCATAGCCTTATTGATCTCGATATTCGGGCTGTCGGCGACCTGCATGTAGATGCACACCATACGGTTGAAGATGTTGGTATTTGTTTTGGCATGGCCCTAAAACAGGCGCTTGCAGATAAAGCAGGCATTAGGCGCTATGGCAGCATGATTCTTCCCATGGATGAAACTCTTGTTACGGTGGCGGTTGATTTGGGCGGCAGGCCTTTTTGTGTCTGGCAGGCAGAACTTCCGTGCGAAATGCTTGGGGCTTTTAATGCGCCACTTGCTGAAGAATTTTGGCGCTCTGTTTCCAGCGCTGGCCTTTTGAACCTTCATGTGATTCTTAATTACGGTCGGAATTCTCATCACATGGTTGAAGCTATTTTCAAAGGTGCAGCTCGCGCTTTAAGGCATGCCATCGAAGCTGACCCACGCAATCCAGGCATACCTTCTACCAAGGGTGTTTTGTAATTTCATTTCCTCTTGTTCTGCTTATAGCTTGAGATTGAATCTTTTTCAGGGTATTCTAGTTTTAGTTGATCCTTCTCAAAATCTTCCTTCTAGTTATTTTGGAGTATGTTGAACATGAGTCAGGAACCAACAGGAGCAAGTCAGGCACAGTCGCTGCAGCAACAACGCATGAGGGAGTTTTTGCAAATGCTGCCCTTGACTACTGAAATTGCTGGATTACCTCCCTCTGCACAAGGCGCGTATTTCAGCGAAGGGCAGATGGAAAATCGTGCTATCGCAATGAAGGCAGCTTTTAAAATCGCCAAGCAAATCATGAAAGATATTGCGGGTTGATCGATCCCAAACTTATTTTTAAGGTAGGTTGATGACTACTTCTGCTTGGCTTCAACTTCTTCCTAATCTTCCTCAATCTTGGAAAGAATCCTTGGTTGTCAAAACCATCAGTGGAACCGAACTTTCTGTTCAATCCATTGTGCGTATTGATGAATTGTTTGTTGTGATACGGGGTAGGGTTGCAGGAACAACAGAGCAGGGGCAGGTTTATTTTGTTCCGACTGATAGGATTGAAACAATTTGTATTCAGAGACCGCCTAAAGAAGATGAGATGCAAAAAGCTTTGAACGAAATGTTTGGGCTTCCTGTTTCAATTGCGCCTGCTGTAATCGAAAAAACTTCCGATAACCTCCGTGCTACCACCATTATGCGATTAAGTCCGGAAGCACACGAAAGGTTGAAGTCATTGTCTGCAGCATCGAAGCAGGCCAATCCTCCAACTCCCTAAAAGAAATATGATTTATTCAAGGAGCAATAATGGATCCCAAGGATCCCGAAGTTGGTACAGCACCCATTCATTTCATCCAGCCAGGCGGTGGCTTTTGCTTCAGCCTTGAAATAGTTTGGGGGAAGTTTCGCAGGGCGATTTTGAAATCATTCTTCCCGGCTTACACCGGAAGAATGCAGGCATTACGCCTTGGCTCCTGCCCTGATTGTAACCATAACATCATCGATTCGCGTGACTTAAAACTATTCTCCAATGTATGTGGCTTTTACTTCGATCCAGATCTTGACCCTTTTGCTGGTCGTAATAAAATCTGGTTTGCTCGACCGGGCATCATGGAACTGCTTTGCTTTACCCTTCTCCTGGTTCCTACCACCATTGCTTTCATTTTTTTGGCATTGTTGTTTCACCCTGCTTTTGGCGTGGGCGCTGTTGCAGGATTTCTACTTTGGCTTTTCGTCATCTCCTTTTTTCGTAACCCGCCCAGAGAAATCCCCGTTGCTCCAAATATCTTGGTCAGCCCTGCAGATGGTGTGATCACTCATCTCGAGGAAGTCGAAGAGGCTGGCATCGGCAAAGCTTTCCGCGTTAGTATTTTTCTTTCGGTGTTTAATGTGCATGTTAATCGTGTCCCCCTTGCAGGCACTGTCACCCATGTTCGGTATTATCCAGGCGCTTTTCTTGATGCACGCAGTAGCGATTGCGCAAAACGAAACGAACAACTTTGGATCGATTTGATTGAAAAAGAAAAAGGGTTTCCGGTTAGGGTTAAGCAAATTGCAGGGGCCATCGCCCGAAGGATTGTATGTCAGGTGGGCGTTGGCAAATTTTTGAGGCGGGGCGAGTTATATGGCATGATCAAGTTCGGCTCGCGCACAGATGTACTTATACCTGCTAATCTTGTTGAAAATGTTTTGGTCAAGGTTGGAACCGCAGTGTACGGCGGCTCAACCATTATCTTGAAACTTAAAGATTAAACCTGCGCCAATGCAAGCTTACCACCGATCTTGAATGCATTTGGAGCTGCTTCGGTGCGAATAACCTGATTATAAAGGGTGTCGCGTTCTACGGGAAGTCGCCCTGCTTCTGTAATCAATCTCTGAATTTCTGTAACGGTCATTTCCTGCGGGGTATCAGATCCTGCATCGTGATAGATTTTTTCATGCACCACGGTTCCATCGATGTCATCAGCACCAAAGCTAAGAGCCACCTGCGCTGTTTTAATTCCCATCATCACCCAGTAAGCTTTTACATGCTGGAAGTTGTCTAGAAAGATTCTGCTGATGGCCATGACTCGGAGGTCAACCATAGCGCTTGGTTTGGTGATGTGCTGCATTCTGGTATTTTCGGGATGAAAGGCTAGAGGGATGAAAGTTTGGAATCCCCCGGTCTCATCTTGTAACTCACGAAGTTTTTCGAGATGTTCAAGCCTGTGATGGGGCTTTTCGATATGCCCGTAAAGCATGGTCGCATTGGAACGAAGGCCTAGGTTGTGTGCTGCACGATGAATGCGAAGCCAGTTATCAGTATCGGCTTTATGTTCGCAAATGATATCCCGAACTTCGGGGTTGAAAATCTCCGCACCCCCACCCGGAAGACTGCCTAATCCCGCTTCCTTGAATTCTTGAAGAATATCGCCCACGGGCCTTTTGGTAAGCCTTTCGAACCATTCCCACTCTACCGCAGTAAAAGCCTTTAGATGCAAGTTGGGGTGTTCCTTATGCACAATGCGCACGATATTGAGGTACCAATCGTAAGGCATTTGATGATGCAAACCACCAACGATGTGCATTTCCGTTGCGCCCCTGCCTTCGGCTTCCTTGGCACGATGAAGGATTTGTTCATCGCTCATGAGGTATGCTTTTGGGTCTTTCAAATCAGAACGGAAGGCGCAGAAAATACAACGATAGACACAAACATTCGTGGGGTTTAAATGCACATTAACATTGTAATAGCCGACATTCCCGTTCTTTTTTTCACGCACAAAGTTAGCAAGTTTACCTAGGGTAAAGAGATCCGCATGGTCATGGAGGTGTAAGCCTTCGTCTAGGGTTAATCGATCCCCTGAACGAACTTTATCACTGATTAATTGTGTCGTAAATTCGATGCTAGCCATGCTGAACTCCTGTGCACAAATCTACTGCCTAAAGCCTTACCAAACATGATAGGAACCGTAGGAAAAGAGGGGAGGCAACTGCAATCCTTTTCATGCGATTCAAAATAGGTTATGCTATTTTCATGTTTTCGATTTTAACAGAATTAACGGGGCTTCCTACCATGCTTTCTCTTAAAAAAATAGCAGTACTTACTTTGCTTTTTATCTTTGTAGGTACTGGAATTACTGCAGAACCTGCACTTCCAGAGATGAAATTCAAGGATGTGAAGGAAGTTGCCCCAGGCGTATTCTTCAGGTTCTCCTCAATTAGTGCTAAGGATAAAACCGTACCTTTTGGCGGAAGTAACAACATATGGGTTGTTTTTGAAGATCATGTTGCAGTGATTGATGCCAACTTTCCAGATGGCGCAGCGGATGTGGTTGCTGCAATCCGAAAAACTACCAATAAGCCTATTCGCTATGTGTTTGACACCCATCATCATGGTGATCATGCCTATGGAAATAGTGTTTTTTTTAAGGAAGGTGCAACCGTGGTGGCGCAGGCCAATTGTGCCAGATTAATGCGCGAATTCGGCCCTGCAGAATTTGAAGAGGCTGGTAAGGGGCCTACTGGCAGAAAAGATGTTGCATCCTCTTTCCTTAAAACTCCCGGTATTGTTTTTGATGATCGATTGGTGCTCGACGATGGCAAACAGCGGGTTGAATTTCTATTCATGGGCCATGCCCATACTGCGGGCGATGCTGTTGCTTGGCTTCCCAAACATGGAATTCTTTGCACAGGGGATGCTTGCGTAAATGGCGCATACAACTTCATGGGGCATTCAGATTCCGGTTCATGGGTAAAAGCCTTAGAGAAGATGGCGGATCTTAAGCCAAAGATGGTTTGCCCCGGTCATGGCCCAGTTGCTGGCGCAGACCTGATTCAAAAGCAGAAACGCTATTTTGTTGATCTTCGTGATGAGGTGGGTAAGGGCATTAAACAAGCGAAAGATTTAAAGTCGTTACAGGATTCAATTAAATTTCCTTGGTATGAACAATGGACTGGCGTGCCTGTGAAGCCTGATAACATTGAGCATGTTTATAAGGAACTTACAGGCATGGTTGTGCCTCATGATTTATTGCGCGATCTTAGTTATGTTTCGGGCAATTATACACCTGAAAAGCCAAAAAATGGCTGGGTTGCGCCCAAGCGTGTGATCTTGTCTTCTGGGTTTATGCCCGCAAGAATTGCAGAGTTAAAAGCCATCGCACCTGATATCGAATTTGTTGCAGTGCCTACTTTGGAAGAAGCTGGCAAAGCCATCATGAATGCTGATGCGGTGCTGGGTTTTGCAGATAGCAGCCTGCTACAATCGGGGAATAAATTACGCTGGATACAATTGGGCCCAGACATGCCTAAAGATTTTCTTGCCAATGCGAAAACCAAGGGCGTGCAAGTTACCAGCCTTGATCGTGCAGCACTTCCCGCAGAGGCAGATCAGGCGTTGCGTAATTTGCTTTGGGTTGCTCAAGAAGGCCAGACTGATGGTTTGCAGGGTAAAAATGTTGCTATTTATGCTCCCGAAGCTCTAGCGAAGATTGTCTCTAGCAGAGTTCAAAACTTTGGGGCTAAAATCTCCATCAATGAAATGTCGCCTACCATGGGTGGTACCGATGTGATGGTTATTTATCTTAACAATACTAAGCAAGCCAACACCTTGGCGAATATCCCATGGGGTGGTTTGAAGCAGGGCGGAAGCTTGATTATCATGGGTGATGCAACAGGTTTAAAGGCCGAAGCAATTAATTCGGTTATTAAGTCCGCAAAGGCCCAATTGGTTGCAGTTGATCTCAAAGGGATTCAAAATCCTGAGGCCATTGCAAAGGAACCAGGTGTTGGAAAAGTTCATATGGTTGAAAAGAATACTGTTGCTTCAACTTCAGTTACTGAGCGTAAGTGGAAGTTATTAAGAGAAAATGTACGCAGGTTTTCAACAGGCGAACCTTTGCTTGCAATCATCGATGGTGAAGATTACTAACCCTTCAGCTTTTTCTGAACGAAGTAGCGGAAGAAAATTGCAATTGAATTCAAGCCGAGAAGCATGGTGATAAGAATTGCGCTTGCAAGGGCTGCATTGTAATGGAATGCAGGGTCTGGATCGTCAGACCAAGAATAAATCTGCATGGGTAGCGCAGTAAACCTGCTGAAAAGGGTGGGGCTGAAATTCACATAAAGCGCTGCGCCAAACAATACCAAAGGGGCTGCTTCGCCCATCGCACGCGAGAGTGCCAAAATCATACCAGTCAAAATCCCAGGCAAAGACGAGGGTAAAACAATTTTCCAGATTGTTTGCCAGCGGGATGCGCCGAGTGCCAAAGAAGCATGGCGAAGGGAAATAGGAACAGCCCGAATGGCTTCTTGGGTAGAAACAATGATCACGGGTAAAACAAGCAGTGCGAGTGTCAAGCCACCGCCTAGAGTATTTCGGGCAGCAATTGCAGGGCTTTCAAAAGGCTTGAAAATTAATTCGACAAACACATAGGCCCCTAGGATTGCATACATGATAGAGGGCACGCCTGCGAGGTTGTTGATGTTAAGCTGAAGAATCGCACCGATCCAGCTTTGGGCACGGTATTCTTCAAGGTAAATTGCAGTTGCAACACCAAGGGGGATTGCAGCGCAAATAGTTATTGCGCCTAATAGAAGGCTACTTAATAAGGCAGCTTGAATACCTGCATCTTGGGGCTGGCTGCTAGGCCCTGCTGAAATAAAATGCCACAACATGCCAAAATAAGAGAAGTCATTGCGTTTATCGCTCTTCAAATTGGATTCAATCTCAACCTTGGTTTGAACCCTGTCTTCGATTTTTTTACTTATGACTTTATCGTAGCGTATTGCCAAACTTGCTGCATTAGCTGGATCTTGCTTGATGCGGGTTTCTTTTTCTTTGGTAAGATCTGCGATTTCTTTGTTAGTCTCTGCGTCAAAATCTTTAACCCTGCGTTCGATCTCAAGATTAAACTTTGCAATACGCTCGGGCATCAATTTAAACCATGAATTAACATCAATGCCTAATCGAAGGAAAAACAGCAGCAAAAGCGCCAAGGCCATAAAGGTACAGCCAAATGCAAGCCATGCAAATCCATGGTCTGCAATCTTACGACTTAGGGAAAGGCCTTCCCCCTGATAGCTTTTTCTGGGTTGCGTCATTGGTATACCTGCCGGTACTTCGTTAAGATCCATTGTGCCAGCATATTCATCGCAAGAGTTACAACAAAAAGCACAGCGGCAACTGCAAATAAACTATTGAACAAGGTGGTACCGTGCTGGACATCTCCTTGTGCTATGCGTGCTATAAAGCCCGTCATAGTTGCAAGGCCTTCTCTAGGATCGAGCGTAAGTTTGGGTTGGCCACCGCAAGCTAGGGTAACGGCCATGGTTTCGCCAATGGCTCGCGAAATGGCAAGAAGAAAAGAAGCGAGAATGCCAGATAGAGCAGCAGGAACAACCACTTTAGTGGAGGTTTCAAATTTGGTTGCGCCTAAAGCGTAGGAGGCTTCGCGCAAAGATCCGGGTACCATTCGCATTGCATCTTCACTTAAAGAAGCCACCATGGGTAAAATCATGATCGCAACCACAATCCCACCAGATAACTGATTAGTAACAGGATCGAGACCTGGAATAAACATTTGAAGCATCGGGGTGATTGCAAATACTGCAAAGTAGCCATACACCACGGTGGGGATGCCTGCGAGCAGTTCAAGCGTTGGTTTTAATAACAACCTAACAGGTTTATTAGCGTATTCGCTAAGGTAGATAGCAGAAATTAAACCCATGGGTAGCGCAAGCACGGCAGCTATAACTGCCACCATGATGGTGCCGGTAAGCAAAGGTAGGATGCTATATTTAGCATCTTCAAACCCAGCGGTCCATTCGCTGCCTGTGAAAAAATAACTGATAGAAACAGTGGGATCACTGAAAAATTGGTAGGTGCCTGAAAAAACAATCCAAGCGATTGCAACTGTAATCCCAATGGATAAAAAAGCTGAGGCAAAAAGCGCCCATTCAATAATCCATTCAGAAACTCTGAAGGCTGGTGCAGGGGGCAATCGCCTAGTTTTAGGAAGCCCGGGTGATTTTTCCTCTGCACTCATTTACTTTTGCCTTGCTTTAATTCCAAACTTAAAACTTTGAAGAACACAATTATAAGCCGGAATCCTTCCTAGCATGACGGGATTAAAAATTATTTTCCTGCTTCTTTGATGGCATTGGCCAGCTTTTCTTGTACATCGGATTGCATCAAGGCATCCATTTTAATGTACTTGGCTTGGGCAATAAGATCGTTTCTGCGCAGGAAAAATGTCATGAAGTCTTGAACTTCAGGGCGCTTAAGTGATGATTTCTTTACATAAATAAACAATGGCCTCGAAAGAGGAGAATAAGTTTTATCCATTACAGTGGCTTCGCTTGGGCTGACGAATTTGTCGCCTTCCTTTTTGGAAACCGAAACAATCCCAAGCTTTTCTTTGTTTTCTTCGTAGTAAGCCAGGCCGAAATAACCCAATGCAAACTTGTCCTTGGCAACGCCATTAACGGTTACATTATCATCTTCGGTGGGTTGATAACTGGTTCTGCTTTGGCCAGATTTGCCATTGATGACTTCGGTGAAAAAGTCAAAAGTTCCTGAATCGGTCCCAGCGCCAAAGAGTTTTACTTTTTCTTTAGGCCAAGTTGGGTCAACATCGCTCCAGTTTTCCACTTTGGAATCTTTATCCCACATGGTTTTAAGTTGTGCCACGGTCATGTTTTTGGCCCAAGTGTTTTCTTTGTTGATGACGATTGAAAGGCCATCCCAAGCAACTTGGAACTCGAAAAATTCGACCCCGTTCTTTGCGCAAGATTCTTTTTCTTCAGCTTTGATGGGTCTTGAGGCATTGCTGATATCGGTTTCACCTGCTGCAAATTTCTTGAATCCACCGCCTGTGCCTGAACGGCCAACGGATATTTTTACATTAGGATTGGTTTTGCTGTATTCGCTTGCAACCGCTTGGGAAATAAGAAGCACGGTGCTCGAGCCATCAGCTTTGATTTCGCCCTTCATTTCACCTTTGGCAGGGGTATTTTCGGCGGCTTTTTTGCCTTGTGGCGCTGGGGCGGCCTTCTGATCTTTCTTAGGTGCTGTATTGTCACCACCACCACAACCCAATGCCAAAATGCTAAGCAATGTCATCAGTGCAAAACTTCTTTTCATCGACATGATAATAGTCCTTGTTTCATTCCTTAAGAAATTCGTTGAATAACCATATACTATAGTTAATTTAATTAATGTGTGGGGGCAAGTTAAGGTTTGAAGAAGTTTTTATTCTCAAGCCACTATTTACTTTAAAGCAGCTAACTTTGGATCTAAAGTTTAAGAAGATTAAAAACCTGATGAAAAATGTTTATAATACTGGATATATGAACCCAATAAGTCTTTTTGGCTCAATGGTTCTTCCAGATTGAGATCGTGCAACCTTATGTTTCAAAAAGTATTTGTGCCTTTCGCTATAGTGTTTCTGGGGATCTTGGTAATTCTCGGGATTTTCCTTTCCCAAACAGATCTTGAGCGAAGCTATATTATCAAAATTATGCTGCTTATTGGCATAATTGGAATCGGTCTGATTGCCTTTGAAAGTAACCGAATTTCGAAGGTTATTGCGTTGCCCCTCGAAGAATTATCCATGGGAATTCAAAGGGTCGGCCTAGGGGATGATAACCAGCGAATCCTTTCAGATGATCAGGGAACCTTGGGAAACCTGATGCGCTCTTTCAACCGAATGACCGAAAGGCTTGAAGATAAAGTTAGCAAGCTGGAAGAGGATAGGCAGCAGTTGCGAACCATTTTGAGCGGTATGGTTGAAGGCGTGGTTGCCCTCGATGCTAATCAGCGGGTTCTATTTGTAAATGATCGTGCTCTAATCTTGTTGGATTTACAATCTCATGCCTTGGAAGGTAAAAGGCTTTGGGAATTAGTAAGAAATCGAGAGATGATGGATTTGGTGGAAGAAGCATTAAGGCAGCCCGAACCCAAACGAAAAGAATTGACCTTTGCAACTTCTGGAAATCGCAGCCTGACTTTGCACGCAGCCAGATTGCCCGGGAATCCTACCCGCGGAGCTGTTTTGGTGCTGCATGATACAACCGAATTACGAAGGCTAGAAAGGCTTAGGCAGGAATTTGTTGCAAATGTTTCCCATGAGTTAAAGACGCCGCTTGCGGTGATCAAAGTTTGCGCAGAAACACTTCTTGATGGTGCGGTGGAAGATTGTGAAAACCGGATGCGTTTTCTAGAACAAATTCTCGAGCAATCCGAACGCTTGAATAATCTAATCATGGATTTACTCAGCATCGCAAGAATCGAAGCAGAGACCGAATTATTTGACTTTATCTGGGTCCCCGTTAAGGAAGTGGTAGAGCAATGTGTCAATAGGCATAAAGATCGGGCAACACAGCGCTCGATTTCCATAAATGCTTTTCCAATGGAGGGCAGCCTTCATCCAGATCAAGATTTGGAATGTTTGGTGGATGAAGAAGCTTTTGTGCAAATACTAGACAACCTCGTTGATAATGCAGTGAAATATACCCCAGAGCATGGAACGATTAATGTGCAATGGGGCCTTGAGAATAAATATGTGATTATCCAAGTCTTAGATAATGGGATTGGGATTCCTGAATCCGACCTGCCTCGGATTTTTGAACGATTCTATCGTGTCGATAAAGCCCGTTCCCGTGAGGTTGGGGGAACAGGCCTTGGACTTTCGATTGTGAAACATCTCGTGCAGGCGATGAAAGGCAGCATCTCAGCAAACAGCCAAGTAGGTAAAGGCACTACTTTTACAGTGCGTTTGCCTTATGCCAAAGATTAAACAGTTGCTTTACTTGCCAGGAAATAAGATTTTTCTGGTGTAAATGCTTTGCCCAACCAAAGCATAAAGAGTGCTTTTATCAGTTCCTGCAAATGCGATTGAACTTGCAAACCTAGGGAAATCAGGTTGCAATAAAACACCACACAACCGCCCAGTTGGATCAAATACCTGTACCCCAAGGGAAGTTGCAGCATAAATCCTATTTGCCTTATCGAGCGTCATGCCCGGTATAGATCCGGTAACTCCTGCGAGAGGTTTTCTGGGTGCAACATATCGATCCTTGGCTGTTATATCCCCGTTTTGCTCTATTCGAAAAGTGAAAATCGATCTGCCATCTGCACTGCCAGCAAACAGAGTTGTTTCATCATTGGAAACCGCCAAGGATATAACTGCATCTTCGGTGTTAACTTTCTTTTTAGCACCTGATTTATCAAAAAGATAAATCGTTTTTTCAGTAGGCGCTGCTCCATAGCACTTACCCTGATTTAAAGTGCAAAGGGCGACACAATCCAAGCCTTCGATAAGCATGGAAGCTTTGGCGTTGCCCGAAGCCGCGTAAAGAATATTCGAACCACTGGCAAGAAAAATCCCACCCTGAGAGTCAATTGCCAAGGTCTTTGCTGGCGCATCAGTCACCACTTCAATGGTTTTGCCTGTGGAATCAAGCTTTAAGATTGATTTAGATTTGGTGCTAGCAAGGAATAAAGCCCCTTTAGAATCAGAAGCGATAGCGGAAAATTCCCCATCAAGATTGCTGGTTGTTTTAGTCCAGTTTTCGGAGGGTACCAGAATTTGGCTTAGAGGGATATCTTGAGAATATCCCCAAGTTGTGGAAACAAGGAGTAGAAAGCAAGAAAGAAGCCTGTTCATGAGTGATTCCTGTGGAAAGTAGAAGGAAGATTATTCGCGCCAAAGCCAGCGTAGGGACTCTGGAAGAATGACGCCACCATGTTTGCCATTATGACCGCCATCCCCTTCGACATAGACAAAATCGTATTTTGCGAATTTGAGGGCAGCCGCCATGGATCGGTTGGCGAGGGGCCAGTGGCCATGAAGGTTATCGAGATCGTTGCTACCATCTTGGAGGAAGATGCGGATAGGTTTCTTTTCGGTCTTGCGGATCATACCTGGGTAAACATCGCCCCCGCGGATGTTGGTGAAGCTGCCAACATGGCTTAAAACTTTGCCAAACAAATCGGGTCGTTCCCAAGCTGCGGTGAAGGCACAAATGCCACCACTGCTGATTCCGCAAAGGGCCCTGCCTGCGGGATCTTTGCGAACATTATATTTCTTCTCGATTTCGGGGAGGATTTCTTTTTCGAGGAAGGTTGCATATTGGTCGGAGGGGGTATCGTATTCGAAGCTGCGGTTGCTGCGGCCTTTTTCTTTGGGGTTGGAAGATGGAACGGTACCCGGATTTAAAAACACGCCGATGGTTACGGGCATTTCTTTTTTGTGTATAAGGTTGTCAAAAACAACGGTGGCACGGAACTGGCCCTTCTCGTTAGCGTAGCTGCCTCCATCTTGAAATATCATAACCGCAGCCGGGGTTTTGCCATCGTATTGCGCGGGTACATAAATCAACATTTCGCGAACAGTACCTGGGAAGATATTGCTCTTCCATTCAGATTTCTCAATTTTACCCTTGGGAGTATTGGGGTTTGGCTGGGAATCGATGCCAAGAACATAATCATCTGCTGCGAAGGTGAAGCTACAGAAAAGACCTAAAAAGCAGGCGTAGGGTAAAAACCGGTTCATTGAGAGATTCTCCTTCTACAGTAGTTTTAATGCAAATAACGATCATAAAGTGCTTTAGGGTGATAGGTAAAGGAAATTCGAGCATAGAAAACAGAATCATAACATCATCGTTCCTTCATCGTTTCTTCACAATTAGTCACTAACATAACCATCTAAGTAGATTAAGTTTGAAGAGTATTTTCAAGCAAGGACATGTTTCAAATGGCAACTACCTCTTACGCTGCGATTTTAACTGAAAGAAATCTGAACGGTAGAGAGCTTACGCCCCAAAACAATAGCTCCCCTAAGTATCAAATTAAAAATTTGAACTTCTGGTATGGCGCTCATCAAGCATTATTCAACATTGATTTTTTGATTCCAGAAAGATCGGTAACTGCTCTTATTGGCCCCTCGGGTTGTGGGAAATCAACATTTCTTCGCTGCTTGAATCGAATGAATGATCTGGTGGAAGGTACTAGGCACACAGGTTCAATCTTACTCGACAATGAAGATATTTTTCGTCGTTCACTTAACATGGTTGATCTTCGTAGAAGAGTTGGCATGGTATTTCAAAAGTCGAATCCATTTCCTAAGTCGATATTTGAAAATGTAGTGTATGGGCCAAGGGTTGCAGGGGTAAACAACAGTGCGGTATTGCAAGAGATTTGCGAGCGTTGTCTGAAAAACGCAGCGTTATGGGATGAAGTTAAAGATAGGTTGAATCAGTCTGCATTAAACCTTTCAGGCGGTCAGGCTCAAAGGCTTTGTATTGCCCGGGCCCTTGCTACCGACCCAGAAGTAATTCTCCTTGATGAGCCAGCAAGCGCTCTCGACCCCGCTTCCACTGCACGCATCGAAGATCTTGTTTTTGAACTCAAACGCGATTACACCATCATCATCGTCACGCATAATATGCAGCAAGCAGCCCGTGTATCTGATCAAACAGCTTTCTTTTTTCAAGGTAAAGTAATCGAAGTAGGGCCAACAGATCATCTTTACACGAGGCCTCAAGTCAAACAAACTGAAGATTACATTACAGGCAGATTTGGTTGATTAACCAAAAAGGACACTTATATAAATGTCAAAGCACCTTGAACGCGATTTGGACGACCTACAAAAAGATATCATGGGCCTTGCAAGCCTTGTAGAGCAGGCTTTTTCTCTTAGTATCATAGCACTTCGCGATCGAAATCCTGATATTGCACGGGATGTTATCCAAGGCGATGTGCAGATTGATACCGAAGAAAACCAGATCAATGAAGATTGCCTCAAAATCCTGGCTCTTCATCAGCCAGTTGCGGGCGACCTGCGCAGATGCACCGCTGCAATGATGATTATCACCGACCTTGAGCGTATGGGTGATCTTGCAGAAGAAATCAGTGAGCGCGCAATTCACCTTTGTACCCCGCCTTTTTTTCCGATCCCCGAGGGTTTGCAACGAATGGTGGACATGACCACCATCATGGTGCGACAAAGTCTTGATGCATTCGTTAATCTTGATGTGAAGCAGGCTCTTATGGTCGTCCGCATGGATAATGAAGTTGATCGTTACAACAATCAGATCATTCAGGAAATCATCAAACTGATGACTGAATCAACATCAAATATTCAACATGGGTTGTCCATGTTTTCAGCAGTCAGGCATATCGAAAGAATCGCAGATCATGCAACCAACATTGCAGAAGATGTGATTTATCTCGTAGAGGGTGAGATTGTCAGGCACCGTGTCCAAGAATTGGAGGGATAATTATGAGTTCTGAGGTAACTTCTATGAAAGATGCAAAAAAACAGGCGCCATTGAAAGCAGCACCAGCACCGAAAGTGAAAAACGGGATCAAAGTGCTTGTCATCGAAGATGAAAAAGCATTGGTCGATGCCCTTGTATATAACCTTGATCGCGAAGGTTATGAAGTGACCGTGGCCCACGAAGGGCAGGATGGACTTCGTAAAGCCCAAGCGCTTCCAGATATCATTTTGCTTGATATCATGCTTCCAGGTATCAATGGTATCGAAATACTTAGGGAGTTGCGAGGTAATGAAAAAACCAAGGCTATTCCTGTTATCGTAGTTTCAGCCAAATCGGAGGAAACCGACCAGGTGGTGGGGTTCTCGATGGGTGCGGATGATTATGTAACTAAACCCTTCAGTGTTAAAATTCTATTGCAACGAATCAAAGCTTTGCAACGAAGAGCAGAAGTTCCTGCGAAAGAGGGCGATGTTGAATTGATCGAGCATAAGCAGGTAAAAGTGGATATGGTCAAGCATCGTGCATTTATTCTGGATGAAGAACTCGATCTGACCCCAACGGAATTTCGCTTGCTCGAATGCCTGCTGCGAAGTCCAGGTCGCGCCTTTTCGCGCCAGCATTTGATGGATTGTGCAATTGGCGAAGGCGCCATTGTTCTCGAAAGAACCATTGATGTGCATATCAAAACCCTTCGTAAAAAACTTGGTTCAATGGATATGATTGAAACTGTTCGTGGTTTAGGTTATCGCTTTAAAGAATAACCATCTGCTATAATGCGCATCAGGAATGTTCTTTCATTCGTGATGCGTATTTCATTTCTATCACAGCAAGTGCTTATATTCTCTCGTTTGCCTTCATCGTCTCTTCATAATAAAAACACTGATTATTCTCCCTTCATTCTCTGTAAATACTTTGCATAAAAGTTATAATAAGTCCAAATTCGTTTCTGCTTATTATGGAGAATAAATGCAGACTTGCTTGGATGCCTTGATTATTTCTGATATTCATCTTGGCAGTGACAATTGCCAAGCCAAAGATCTGGTTGTCTTTCTTGAACAAATTCGCTGTGGTGTCATTCAAACTTCCAGAATCATACTCAATGGCGATGTGTTTGATTCCTTCGATTTTCGAAGGCTTAAAAAAAATCATTGGAAAGTGCTTTCACTCATCAGGAAACTTTCCGATCACATTGATATCACTTGGATTCATGGTAATCATGATGGATCGCTGGAATTCATCTCCCATCTTTTAGGTATCAATGTTGAACATCAATATGAGTTTGAAAGTGGGGGAAAAAGAATTCTTGCATTGCACGGGCATATCTTTGATGAATTCATTGATAAGCATCCTTGGTTGACTATGTTTGCAGATTACTTTTATTGTCTTTTACAAAGAATAGATTCCTCCCACACCTTTGCCAAGTTTGCCAAGACTGGCAGTAAAACCTTTCTTCGTTGTGCAGAAAAAATTGAAGAAGGTGCTATTAACCTCGCACGCAAGCTAGGCTGCCACTCTGTTTGTTGTGGTCATACCCATCACGCCGTAGAAAAAAACAACCAAGATGTAAAGTATTACAACAGTGGTTGCTGGACCGAAACAAAACCCACTTACCTGACAGTTCTTAATGGTGAAATCAAAATCCAAACCTATATTCCTGAGGAAGCGGAAATAATAGTGATGGCACTTGTACAGCAAGAGGTTGTTTAAAGATACAAGTCGGTGTATTCTGGGCAAATGGTTTTATTAGTCATGCCTAGCATGGAACTCAGGTAAAGATGTTTAGTCAAACGAGCAATAACTCTGAGCGGGAGTTTTTATTTCCTAAGGTGCAATCTCAGTGCGATTTGCTTTCTGCGCAAAGTGCTTTGATTTCACCCGCCCACTTAGATGGTAGCGAGCAGTTATTTCAAGCCATTGTTTCGCAACATATCCCAGGGGTTGAACTTGGGGTGATTGTTATATGTACAGGCAATTCTAGACGAAGTATGCTTGCCGCAACCATGGGAAATATTGCAGCAGCCTACCATGGTATTCCTGAACTGCGGTTTTATTCAGGTGGAACAAATCCCAGTGCATTCAATCCCAGAACCATTCGAACCCTTAAAGAGGTCGGGGTTGTAATTGAACCATTAAATGAAAATGCAACTGTAGGTGATGCAGGTGAAGTTAATCCTAAGTACATGATTAGCTGGGGCAATCTTCCTCGTATGGGTGTTAATCGCTTTGAAATCAAGGAATTCTCAAAGATTTATAGCGACCCCCATAACCCTGGTAAAGCATTCATTGCTTTGTTGGTTTGCGATGAAGCTGATGGCTCTTGCCCGAACGTTCAGGGCGCTTCTCATCGAATTGCGATGCCTTTCCAAGATCCAAAATCATTCGATGGCTCTGATCTCGAATCTGCAAAATATTCTGAACGACGAGACGAAATCGGTAGGATCATGCTTTCAATTGTGCTTAAAGCAAAGCGCCATCTCGCTGCTAATAAATGCTAGCCTATCTACTTTAGCTCTTCGATCTGTTTGCAGATATCATTCCAAAGATCGAGCCTTGCCTGCAAAGAATTTCTAGCACTTTGTAATGCTTCTTCTTCTTTTATTTTACTGCCGCCACAGGCTTTGTCGAGCATCGAAATTGCCATCGGACCATGCTCATCGCCATCCAATTCAATATGTCGATTAAGGTAATAGGTGAGGATGGAGTAGCTGATATTAAATTGGTTGGCAGTCTTTTCGAGGATTTTGAGGAAAAGATCGGGAAGCAAATCTTCCCTACCTAAAGTGAATGCTGCTGCAACGGAGTGTAAACCTCCAGTTTGTGCCAGGCTTATAGTTTGCGTTACAAAAGGAATAATGGAAGGAGGGGCATTCGATTTTAGCAGAGACTCTTCAAAAGGGGTGCCTGAGCGTAGCAAACCAATAAATTCGTTGATAGCTTTGGTATCTGCGTGCATCTCTTGCATGGCTTTAAGATAAAGCTCGAAATGACTTAGATAGCCACCTATTCCATCTTCATCGCTTTCCTCGCCCAGAACAATTTCATTGATAAGTCTGCGTATTAATGGGTCTGGCGAAGGCACCCAAGGTATTTCCATGCAAGTGAGTTTGATTTGCAACGCTTTTAAAAGGGACTGAAAATCCCAAACACACCAAACATGGTGCTGCATGAAAATACAAATAGCTTTGGGGGAATCAAGCAGTTGATAAAGCCTGTGGTTCACTAGTTGGTGTCGTAGTGATTCCAATTGCGAGTCAGTGTGCCAGTTCATTTTGAATCTCAGCAAGAAAAGTTAGAGCCTAATATATCCATAATCGAACCTAGAGGTGGATTTCAAGGCTTGGGCGGAGATTTTTCGCGTATATAGGCAAATAAATCTACTATATCTTGATCCGAAAGGGTATCTAAGATGTTTTCAGGCATAATCGATTTAGGTGAACTTGTCATAGTTTCAATCTTATCCTTGGCCAGTACCAAGCGCTGATTCTTGGCATCGAGCAATGTAAGTGAGCTTGAGTTTTCTTCTGCTAGAAGCCCGGTGAGTGTTCTGCCATCTTTCGTCTCGATTACTTGCGCTACAAATTCAGGCCTGATATGCGCACTCGGGTCTACAACATGGGTAATGAGAGGAATCAGCGATTGGCGGTCTGCAGTAGTTAAATCTGGGCCTACTTTATTACCCTGCCCAAAAAGCATATGGCAGTTGGCGCATTGCTTTTGGAAATGCAACTTACCCTTTTCGATGTCTGGTTTCGTACGATTGATAATAAGGTTGACATAACTGATACGGGCTATTTTTTCGCCTGGGCTAGGGGGCGACACTTTTCCATAGTGCTTCGTAAGAAGCCCAATCAGTTTTTCTTCTTTGTGCGAAGCCATGGCGCGCGCAAGATCGATGCTAATATCGGTTTTCAGGATCTTTCCCGTATCAACACGCTGCATTAAGAGAAGCGAAAAAGATGGCCTTTGAGATAGCAGAGCCAAAGATTTTGATTTTAAGCTACCCGGAAGAGTCGGGTATAGATCCAAAAGCTTGAGGGCGACTGCGTCGTCTGCACTTGATTGCATTGCGTTGATGGCTGCCAAACGAACATTGTCGGGAGTATTAGGTTCAAGAGCTTTGAGGAAGGTGGGCAGGTGGTTTGCATCAGAAAGTTGTCCAAGAAGTTCGATGGCAAAAATTCGATCGGAAGGAGGTAGTGTGGTGATTGCAGCATTGTTGGATATTTCGTTGAGAGCTTTAGGGTCGCCCAGTCGAAAAGCCAAGCGTAGGAGTTCCTTGCTTTTAGGATTTTTTTCTCGTAGTAAGGCAAGGGGCTTTTCCAAAGGCGTGGGCACCAGTGCCAACCTTCGTCCTTCCAAGGCTTTTTCGATTCCCGCAAGTACTTTCTTTTGATCTTCTTCGCTTGGCGCCAAGGTTAGTAATTGTGAGCAAGCAGTCCAATCGGGCTCGGTTCCTTCGTTGACCCAGCGCCTAGCAATGCGTTCCAAAAGGTTTTGCCTGACCATTACTTTCTGCCAAAAGGTCGGGTCCTTAAACCAATCTAGGATGAGTGCCCGACCTCGGATGGATTGATCTTCGACGGCCCACCATAGAAGCATAGGTATATAAAGATCTTGAATATATTGATCTTGAGAGTAAAGCGCTTTGGCGATTTGAAGGGCAGCATCGTATTGCAACCTTCGAGCAGAGCAGGCGAGTTGGGAGGCAACGGTTGGGCTGGTTTCTGTTCGTGCCATTTCTACCAACCTAGCAACAGCAATGGGCGAAAGCGTGCGCTTATCAGCGAGCAATCTTACTGCCCATTCGCGCACTGCGGGCGTGGGATGATCAAGTAATTCTTGCAAGAAGGCTGGGTCTGCATTTTGTGCGCCAGCGAGGGCCCAAAGGGCTTCGAGTGCTAATGTTCCCTGATTAGATTGAGCGATTTTCTTTAAAGGTTCTGAGCTTTTAGAGTCTTTTCTTTCTGCAAGAAGCCTTCGTGCTTCTCTGCTGTACCAGACATTTTTATGGGAAAGAAGGGAGAAAAGTTGCGAGTTGGATTGTTGAGTAAGGTCGAATTCTGGGATTTCTTTGAAACCCTTGGGTACGATCTTATAGATTCTGCCATTCGTACGATCCCAGTTATCAACGGGGTCTAGATGGGCAGCGCGTTTGTCGTGCCAGTCTGCAACATAAACTGCGCCTTCTGGGCCTTGAAAGCAATCGACAGGCCTGAACCAAGGGTCGTTTGCGATAAGGAAGTCTCCCCCAAATTGCCCAGCAAAGGTTGATCCGCGAGCTTCAATTTCGTGGTAGTAAAGTGTGTTGGAAAGAAGGTTGCCTGCGATATATCGATTACGATATTCAGG
>CAMDHK010000053.1 GCA_945897965.1 Candidatus Kuenenia stuttgartensis
ACTTTTGATCGATACCAATTTTATCTTGGATGTCTTTGGGTAACCCAATCTTTGCATCAATATCACCTGGCCCACGGGCAGTGCCACGCAATCCAGATGAACCATCTGCAAATGCACTTGGCAAGCCAATGGCTAAAACCAAACAAAAGCTAGCAAAACCATTCCTCACTTGGCGTTTCCTTCTGGCCTTCTGCCAGCACTGGAATCACTAGGGACAAAATCATTTTTCTCTTTAGCAGAGGTAATATTCTTGGAATGAAACTCTTTATTCTGTTCCATGTACTTTTTGGCAAAACTCTTGATACCTGCGTCAATATTGCGATCTTTCAACTCTTTTTCACCAGTTGCCTTGGTAACATTCACATAGGTAGGCCAACCGGAAATACCACTCATCATAGGGCGCAAAGGATCAATACCTTCCAACCGGGATACGATGATTTTCGATTTATCGCCCTTGGCGATCGCTGCATCGCTTGAAGCCTTGTTGGTTCCCTGTTTGTATAAATTCACATCGGCTTCAGCATATGCTGGGCCAGGATGCGCAGGCCTGAAATATCCAGTAGTAAAAATCCTATTATCCTGACGTTTTTCAAAAGTAAGTTCAATTTGCTCCTTAGCTTCCTTAAAGGTAGAATCTTTTGCAAGAATTTCTTCTCGTTCTTTTTTCTCTGCTTCATTCTTAGGATTGATTAAACCCATTTTTTTATTTCGATCCAAACAATCAACTTCCGCTTCCTTGATAATTGAGGCCAGTAAGTTTGCTTGGTTATCGGTAATTTCTTTAGCTACTAATGGATACTCAGAAATTTTTCGGGCGTTTTCGAAGGCGACCAAAAACTCAAATAGATGCAACCCAATGAAAAAGCCCAACATTACCAATAAGCCTAAGATTACGCCAACGACGACTATAATCTTAAAATTAACATCAGTATGTTCAACATTCGCTTTAATCTGACTATTAGCTTCCATGATACAACCACCCTTCAAATGTCTCACTAAATTATAAGACTACACACCATGAACCGGTTCCTTAAGCGCTCGAGGATCACGAGCAGCAATAGGGGGATAAAGGTTCCACTGATAAATGAAAAACGAAAGCCATAATCCACCAATACCAAGCAAACAGGTAACCTGACTAAGAGGTAAGTTAAAATGCTTTGGACTAAAACTAGGCCCTAGAAGATACAGGTAATCCGCAAACCTCATAAGCAGCATGAAGCAAGCAGCAATTAATAGGCTACTACGAACACGCTTGGTTTCGCGTCGTAAAAGAAACAAAAATGGCAAAGCAAAATGGCCTATCGCAAGAATGATGGCCACAATCTGCCAGCCACCCGAAATACGATTAACATAATAAGGAACTTCTTCTTTTAGGTTTGCACACCAGATAAGCAAAAACTGTGAGAAGGTAAGGTAAGTCCAGAAAATAATAAAACCTAGGAGGAAGCTACCAAAATCGCGTAAATAATTTTTAGTCAAATACTTTTCAAGATCGCCGCCCTGATAAAGTAAAATCATTGCAACGATATGAAAAATCAATGCGCTCAAAATACAACCAAAAGCAAATAGCACGGGATACATCGAAGAATACCAATGCACATCAACAGACATTGCCCAATCGACGGAAGTAAGACCAACGGTGACTGCAAAAACAACAAGGCCAGGTCCACTAAGGGCCTTAAACCACCAACCAATAGATTCATCACCAGTCTCATCTTCTTTTCTAGAAAAATAAGAGAGAGCATAGGCCAAGCCTACCCAGATGGAGAAAAATATCGCCTGTCGAATCAGGAAGAAAGGCACATTCAAATAACCCGACTTTAGCTCAATAATTCGATCTTTTAAAGCATCTGGTCGTGCCCATTGATAAAGTTCAGGCAAGCCGAAAAGCAACGGTATAAAAAGTACCGCAAGTAATAAAAGAGTTCTACTACCAGCTTCAAGCAATCTGCGAATTGAAAAACCCCAGGCACCGCCGGCAACATGCTGAATCATTAAAAGGGCTAGACTACCAGCACCAAATGCAAAGAAGTAAATGTAGGCAATCAGATAAGATTCAAAGAATTGCTTCTTTTCAAACCCAAGCATAATTGCAGAAACTCCAAGACCCAAAACACCAACACCAAAAGAAAACTTTTGTACAAGTGCCATGTTGGTTCTTACATGATCAGAAATAGTAGCCATTACTTGGCCTCCTTTTGGGCCACAGCCTGGCCAGCCGACTTTCCAAATGTTTCCTGCAATGCGCGAATGTAGGCAATAATTGCCCATCGATCCTTGGGAGTAATCTGCGCAGAATAACTTCCCATCCCGCCGTATCCATGTGTAATTACCTGGAAATAATAACCTGCTGGGGCTTCATGCAAAGGCACGGTAGCACCGGTTAAATATTTCAATCCCCGAGAATGATCAACAAAGAAGCTGGGCGGTGGAAGGTAACCACGCTGAACGATCATGCCATTACCCGCACCAGTAACACCATGGCACACCGAACAATAAATATTGAATCTTTCCTTGCCACGAAGAATCAGTTCTTCTGTAACTTCCATGGGGAAAGTTTCGTAATAAGGAGATTTGGCTTGAACGATGGTCATCGGTTCTTTGGAAGGATTAAGATCTTTCCAAGCAGCAGAGGTTCCACCCTCTTGAAGACCAGAATATAAATGTTCATTTTCCTGAAGCATGCCGCGCGCTACAGTGCCTTCTTCATAAGGCCGGTTACCCCTGCCATCCGTGAAGAATTGGAAAGGAACGTGCATTTTAATTTTTGGTTGTTCAGCCATCTGCTGATAAAAACCCCAACCGATATCCTGCTTCTGGCAACCCAAGCTTCCCGCAGCAATAAAAGTTGCAAGCGAAAGATTTAAAATGCGGGAAGAGCCAATAAGGTATTGTGAGATTAATTTAAACATTATTCTGGGACCTCCGAAACTTCATACGGTTGCAACCCTTCAAGGAATTGCTTGGTTCCCTGCAGATCAAATTTTGAATCTTTCGCTTCGATGCACAAGAAAAACCTGTCTGTGGTCACCCTCGAAAATCTTGGAACATTGAAAAGAGGATGGTAAAGCCTTGGGTACCCATTCAGTAACAACATGCCAAAAACCGAGGTGATGGACGCAAACAGAACCGTGAGTTCAAACTCAGGGGGAATGAATGCGGGCCATGAATTCAATGGCCTTCCACCAATATTCAACGGGTAGTAAAACCAGTCGGGCAAGAAAGGGGTGATGAATGAGGGCGCGCCACCAGAGGTAAAGGTGGTCAGCGTGAAGGCTGTAAGAAATCCTGTCAACCCACCAAAAAACGCCAGTGTCGGCAACATGGTACGCTTGAAACCAACGGCTTCATGCAGATCCATCACTGGAAAAGGGCTGTAGGCTTCCATTGCTGTGTAGCCTGCTTCTCGAGCTTGGTTGGCTGCATCCACAATTTGGGTTGGAGTTTCAAACTCTGCAACCAGACCATAAATCTTGACCTTAGGAGCGTCCATTAATGGCTTCCTCCATGTGCGGAATCTGAATGATCATGCGAATCCTTGTGCGAATGCACATGCGATTCTGGGAGCAAATGCTTCATTTCTGCGATAGAAATCATTGGCAGAACCCTGCAGAAAAGGAACAACAAACTTAGGAATAACCCAAAGGTTCCGATGTAGGTACTGATATCCCAGAAGGTCGGGCTGTATTGACCCCATGAAGAAGGCAGGAAGTCTCTCTGCAAACTCATAAGGATTACAAATCGTTCAAGCCACATACCAACATTTACAACTAAAGAAATCACAAAGAGAGCTGCTTCATTAGATCTCACTCTTTGGAACCAAAGTACCTGGGGCATCAAACCATTACAGAAAATCAGAGCAAAGTAGAAATAGCCATATGGCCCGAATACACGATTCTTCATCATAAGGTCGCGTTCGAATTCATTAGCACTATAATAAGCCATGAATGCTTCAACCCCATACCCGTAAAACACCATTAAGCCGGTTGCAAGCATAACTTTCGCCATGTTGTCCAAGTGTTTATCAGTGATGAAATCTTTCATGCCATAGAAGTGCCTAATGGGGACTGCAAGGTTGATAACCATTGCAAAGCCTGAGTAAACCGCACCCGCAACGAAGTAAGGAGGGAAAATTGTAGCATGCCAACCTGGCAAGTTAGCCACTGCGAAGTCAAAGCTAATGATAGTATGAACGGAAAGCACCAGCGGGGTGCTCAAGCCTGCAAGCATAAGGTAAGCGGTTTCATAACGATGCCAGTGCATCGAACCACCACGCCATCCTAAAGATAAAACACCATAAATCATGCGGAGAAGTTGATTAGGTGCACGATCTCTAACGGATGCAAAGTCGGGAACCAAACCAATGTACCAATACATAAGAGAGACCGAAAAATAAGTGGAAACAGCAAACACATCCCACTCAAGAGGACTGCGAAACTGTGGCCAAAGTTGCATCGTATTTGGATAAGGCAGCAGCCAGTATGCAAACCAAGGCCTACCCATGTGAGCCAAGGGATAAAGGCCTGCACAAGCCACAGCAAAAAGAGTCATGGCTTCAGCAAAACGATTGATTGAAGTTCGCCAAGTTTGATTAAAGAGTAGTAAGATCGCAGAAATCAGGGTTCCAGCATGACCGATACCAATCCACCAAACAAAGTTAACGATATCAAAGCCCCAGCCTACAGGGATGTTAACACCCCAGATGCCGATGCCTTCGTAAATAAGATAAGTGACTGAAACAAGTAAGACTTGAAGAATCATGAAAGCGATTGCAAAACCAACAATCCACCCTTTTGGGGTAGCTGCAAAGATGACCCCGGTGATCTTTTCGGTCATGGAGTCAAACGAGTGATGGCCACCAACCATTGGAGGTTGTGGGTCTGGTCGAAGGTCTGGACCTTTTGGAAAAACTTCAGTTGCCATGGCTTATCCGTGTCCCTTTCCAGTGGTTTCCAACTTAGGGTTGGGATTACGCACTTCCGCCAAATAGGTGGTGCGCGGTCTGGTATTTAGCTCTTCCAAGATACTGTAATTCATATTGGCAACCTTCTTTTGCAATTTTGCTATCTTGCTGTTTGGGTCAACCAGATCACCAAAGACAATCGCACCTGCAGGGCAGGCAGCCTGACATGCAGTTACAATTTCGCCATCTTGAATCTGGCAATCCTTAGACCGATCAAGAGCACGATTTTCGCGTTCAGCTTTAAGCTTACCTCGTTTTTCGGCTTCGATTTCTGCAGCACGAATACGCTGTACACAGTAAGTACACTTTTCCATCACACCACGGCTTCGAACCGTAACATCAGGGTTGTTTACCATTTTCATAGAAACAGAAGCGTAATCGGTGTATTGCAAGAAGTTAAATCTGCGCACCTTATAGGGGCAGTTGTTCGAGCAATAGCGAGTTCCAACGCAACGATTGTAAACCATATCGTTTAGGCCATCGTAGCTATGAACAGTCGCAGCCACGGGGCAAACCTGTTCGCAAGGTGCGTTTTCGCACTGCTGACATGGAATGGGCTGATAATGCGCTTTTAGTGAATTGGCTTTGAGTGGATTTCCTTCGAAGTATCGATCGATGCGAATCCAATGCATCTCACGACCTCGGGTCACTTCCATCTTGCCAACCACTGGGATATTGTTTTCAGCTTGACAAGCCACTACGCAAGCGGAGCAACCCGTGCAAGTGGTCAGGTTGATTATCATGCCCCATTTGTGTTGTTTGTAAGCATATTTTTCCGAGACGACCTCGGGCAGCAAACTCAAGGGAGTTTTGCCATGCTCTTCGTGCTTGTGTTCTTCATGCTTGTGTTCGCCTGGCTTGTGATCATGCCCTGCGTGTTCATCATGCTCTGCGCCTTCAGAACCCATGGCTTCAACCCATTTTGGGTTTTCCTTGGTACCTGCAACAGTACCAGAACGAACCAAATGGCGGCCTTCCATGTAATGATGGCTTTGGGTACACGCCAGTACATGCTGTTTACCGGTTGTCACAGCTTTTAGGCCAAGTGCATTCCAAGGTTCGGAAGAAGTACGCAGCTTGTAAACATCGGCACCAACATCGCGGGTACCAACTTTACCTGCACGCTCTCTACCATAGCCTAACTGAACATTAACAGTATTATCAGGGTGACCAGGAACAACCCAAACGGGAAGAACCAAGTCTCGACCTTGAATACTAAGCTTAATGGTATCGACATAAGCCCGACCATGCTCGCCGCCTGTGTATCCATAGGAACTTGCAGGCGATCGATAAACGCCATCTTCCAGCTCGGGGCGTTTTTCAGTGTTCAACGACACACCCAAATCAAGGGCTGTCTTGTAACTCATGATCGCAGCATTATCCCAAGTTATCTTGGTGGTAGACTTAGGCATTTCGAGGAGCCAGCCGTTGTTGGCAAAGCGACCATCGAAAACAGATTCATCAGGCCTGAAAGTGATTTCAAGATTATCCTTGGAACCCTCTTTCCATTCTGAAGAAGCCTCGAACTTCTTGATAGCAGCAGTAACTGCTTCAACTTGCAGTTTAACAACTTTAGTTAAAGCCCTGGTGCCTTCGATCAAGCCATCATGAAGCGACCTTCGGAAAAACTTTTCGAAAGGAACAGTGCTTCTGAGTGCAGTCTGGGCAGGCGACTCGTACCAATTCTTCCAGAAATCTTTTACAATCGCAGATGCATCGCGATTAGGCTTGGATGAAAGCCCACCAAGCAACTCTTGGAAGTTATGCCCGAAGTACAACGGCGCAATCAAAGGCTGAATAACTGTAGCGGTGCCATCAAATGCACGCACATCGCCCCAAGATTCAAGGAAGTGAGAATCTGGTATATGCCAATGACAAAGGCGCGAGGTTTCATCATGGAAAAGGCCCATGCGATATCGCTGCGGAACTTTTTCGAACGCTGCCTTAAAGCCAAGATCAGCACCCGCTGTATAAACAGGGTTGGCGTTCAAAATGAACAAGGCCTTAACCTTGCCAGAGTTCATATCGTCGACCAAGCCACGCAAGGACTTTGATCTTTCGCCTGCTCTTACATGCACTGGATCAATGTAGGAAACTGTTTTACCAATGTTTCCAAGCTTATCGTTGATCGCAGCAACAATTATATGAACAGATTCAGGTTGCTCTTCACCAACAATCACAAGGGTTGTGCCCTTGCCTCGTGTAGAGAGATCATCTGCAACCACTTCAGCCCATAAATGAGCTTCTGCAGAAAGACCTTTAGGCTTGGCAACGCCTTCGATCTTCAAATGGAATGCAACGAGGAACGCCATCCTTTCGATTTCCATGGCACGCAGAGCAAGCCTATGATCCGCTTTAACACCCGTATTAGTAAGAGTGCTTTCAGCGACATAAAGGCGAGTCATACTATCGAGTTTTTCCAAATCCCTGCGGGAGGAAAACTCGCGTGTGTATCGAAGATGCGCTGGGCCACGACCCAAAAGATCTGCATCAAAAGACAGAATAACATCTGCAGATTTAATCTGGTAAATATGCTGCAAAGGAGACCCGAAGGCCTTCGCCAAACCAGTAATGCCGTTATCTGAAGCAGCGGGTTCATGCTGAACCCAAGTAATTTCAGGGTAATCCTTGAGTAACTCATTTTCTAATTGATGAACAAGCGAAGGCGAAGTGATGGTCTCTGTCAAAAGATAAAAACCATTACCCTTAGGCAACTTCGTAAGTTCAGCCTTAATGTTAGCAACAAGGTCATCCCAAGACTTGGGCTTCCCCAAATACGTAAGACCAGCTTCGCGGTCTGGATCGTAAAGACCTAGGACCGAGGCTTGCGCAAATACATCGGTTGCACCTAAGCTTGAAGGGTGATCAATATTACCTTCGATTTTAGTGGGACGCCCCTGATTGCTTTCAGCAAGCAATCCTGTGCCATAGCCTGCCAAAGGCATCGCAGTGGCAAAGAACATTGACCTACCGGGTATTACACCATCGGGGTCTTTGATGTTGGGAACGATTTTTCCACCCGGTGGCCTGCAACCACTTAAACCCGCAAGGGCAAGTGATGCGCTCATAAGGGTGAGGAAACGCCGCCTGGTTACAGGATCGGTCCATTCGGAAGCTTGTCGGGGAAACTCACGCTGGATCATTTCTTGGAAGCCTTCGCCTTGAGCGAGTTCATCCAAGCTACGCCAGTATTGTTTACCTTCTGAGCTCTCGAGCTTATTTAAGACAGACTCGAGGTCCATGGTTGGTTTTTCTTTCATGTTCATCGATGACATGTTGAGCACTCGATGAGACTACGGATATCATATTTCTTCCTAAGTTCTGCTCCAAGCGTGGCTTGCGTGTGAGGCGAACCATCTGCCTGATTCAAATCCTTAGGCTGGAAACCCATGTTAAACACTTGATCGCGCGGCCTAAGATGCCTCTCAGGTGCACGATGACATTCCAGACACCACTCCATCAGAAGGGTGCCATTTTGATACACCGCCTGCATTTGGTCAACCCGCCCATGGCACGAAACGCAACCAATTCCTTTGGTCACATGAATACTATGGTCGAAGTAAACGAAGTCAGATAAACGGTGAATTTTGTTCCACTCTAAAGATTTGCCACTGCGATAACTTTCTCGAACAGGTTCAAGCATCTTAGAACCGACCCAAATCTGGGAATGACAATTCATGCAAGTCTTGGTTGGGGGGATATTTGCATACCCTGATTCTTCGACCGAAGTATGACAATATCTGCAATCAATACCCAAACCACTCACATGATGTGCATGGCTAAATTGAATGGGTTGTGACAAAGCAATTTGTGTATGTGTGGCATATGGAGTGCGAGCGAAAACCATGGCAGCAACACCTAGGGTTGAAGCGCCTAGTACCACGCCACCTATCACAATCCATGTCAGTACATTTGCGTAACGGGGAAAAACCTGAGCCATCTTATCCTCTCAGAAATCGCTTAAATTTCGTAATGAACAAATCTCGACTCTGCAAAACTTAATGCTCTCGGAACATTTTAGCAAACTAAAAATCAAATTCTATACCTAAGCATTTAACCTATTCAATTTAAATAATAACAACAATGCATCAATTCAATGAATTTGTTTAGTAGCAATTTCTAAGCCAATAATTAAGTGATTTTAAAGACTCTAACAACAATCCCGCATGAGCGGTTAAAAGATTCACAGGAAATACTTCAAAGCAATCTTCACTCCCTACAAAAGATTCCCATCCTCAAGAAACCATTCTTCAAAATTTCTTACAACTAGGATTGTGCGTTTTGAAATTCGCTTAAAGCTTGCTGGAAATCTTCCGGAGTGTTTAAATTCTTGAGCGAGAAAAGTTCGGAATCAAACTGCTTTAACTGCGCCTCCTCAATTATTTTCCCGTTCACTTTCTCCAACAAAAAAAAGGGTCTTAGCTTCTTTTCCCCTAATAATTGCTGCACATCAGGCAAAACATCTACCCGATAAACCGAGGCAAGCGGATGAAAATAACCCTCGGTTCTGGGAATACACATCCTGCTTTCACCCAAAGCTTCGGTCATCCCGAGAATAAATTCTTTTTTCAAAAAAGGCACATCGCAAGAGGAAAGAAAAACCGCATCGCACCTCTCTTTTAAAGCTTCTAGTCCAGCTGCAAGTCCCTCTAACGGGCCCTGCCCATCATTTTTATCCCTGCGGATCATCACCTTTGCTTCTAAATTGGGCAGCTCCTGGCCATTTGCAGCCACAACAACTAAAGGATCGAGCACTTCCCCCATTATCCGAACTATCCGCTGCAACAAGGTTTCAGTGCCAAACTGTAAATGGGCCTTGGATGTCCCCATTCTGCTGCTTTTTCCACCACAAAGTATTATCCCACCATATCGCATCAAAAGTTACTCTTTAATAGTTTGGAAATCACTGTTCACTACAGAGCTCTTGAAGCCCTAAACGCCTTAATTCTTGGATGCCAATATCCCCAACTTCATCCCAATTTCTAGCCTCATAATAGGCTGCTATCCTTTGCTGAAGAGCTAATTTAGAAAGCCTATTCTGACCGCCCGATTGGGTCTCCAATGCTTCCGTAAAAAATCTCTCGGGAAGCGTATCTTCCCCAATGCTCCAACCTTCCCGAATATTAAAAAGCTTTTTAACCGCAACAACCCGTTCAGCTGCCAGCCTTAATTCTACTTCATCCATATCCCATCCCGTCACCAAAGATAAAAGCTCTGCACTCTCTGCAAAAAGATTGCTAAATACACCCCGCAAAAACTTGCAAAGAATCAGAGAATCGATCAATGCGCTGCGATTCTCAGACTCCACCGCAGAACGGGCAATTGCAGTATTGTCAAGCAACTCGCCAGAGGGTGGCGAAAAATCAGCCTCATAAGCCCCCGAGCGATTGTGATCCGCTCCCCGCGATGCTACCGCAAGGCCCAAAGCCATCGTTTGCAATCCACGCGGTTCATAACCCGGAATTTCAAGCCCTTTTACTTGAGGCGCAAACGCAATCGATCCCTGACCAATTAAAAGTGCAGCCTGCCTACTTCCCAAGCTTAAAATCTTTCCCAGGCCTTTTCTTGTCGCAATTAATCCTATCGCTTTTTTAACCGCTTCTATCGAACCAAACTGCAACCAAGCTTCTGCAAGCAATCCCTTTTCCACGCATTCCATTGCAAAGGCGATCGTCCCGCCAGTGGAAATGGTATCCAGCCCGAATTCATCACAAAGCCCAACAGCTTCTGCAATATCCTCCGCGCTTTCAATGCCACAAAGCGAACCCAACGCAAACATACTTTCGTATTCGATTCGAACTTTTCCAAGCTTGCTTTCATAAATATGTTCGCAACCAATGGTGCAGGCAGCACACGAATGCCTTGTGACTTTTGCAGCTTTGTCCACTTCTTGAAAATCTTGCATCTTAATGGCTGCAAAGTGCCCTTCCTGAAAATTACGAGTGGGCAAAACCGAGAGTCTGTTAAATACTAAAAGGTTTGAAACCGTTCCAAGCTCGCGGTATTTAGCGGTTGCAGGGCCAAAGCTTTTTGCAGATAGCTCACGCGCTTTTTCCACTAACTTTGCAGGAAACGCAACAGGCATCCTTGTATTTCCCTTAACAGCAATCGCCTTGATATTTTTAGAGCCCAAAACTGCACCCAAGCCACCCCTGCCCGCATGCCTTCGCTCATGGCTTAAGTTTGCAAACAGCACTTGGTTTTCCCCAGCGAGGCCGATTGCTGCGATCTGAAACCCGGCCGCCAACCGGGTATGCAATTTTTCAGAGGTCGCCAGTGCGCTTAATCCCTGCAAATCATCCGCATTTTGCAAAGTTACTTTGCCTTCTTCGATTATCACAATACGCTTGGTTGCGCTTTTTCCAGTAATAACAATTGCATCAAAACCCGTCTTTTTCGCTTCTATTGCAAAATGAGAAGAAGATAGCGCATCACTTATCCTGTTAGTCAAAGGCGACTTTGCCAGCACTGCAAACTTTGCTGAAGTTGTTAGGGGCGTACCCACCAAAGGGCTGAAACAAAAAATCAAAGGTGCCTCGGGTGCCAGGCTATTCATTCCCTTTTTCGATTCGCGGAATAGAATCCACGCACCCAATCCAACTCCGCCAATGAATTTGCGTGAAACTTCAACTGGAATGGGTACCTCGGAAGACGCCCCTGTTTCCACATCGATTTTCAAATATTTTTGATGGTACCCGAACATTTTTTCCTTAATATCTAAGATCTGGGATCCTAACATTTTGATCAAAACCAACGATTCTAAGGGGAAAAACAAAGGAATTACTTATATTAACCTTAGGAATGAATCAAAAAAGCTGATTTATCCTAGCCTTCTGTAGTCACCATACTCTTTTTCTTATAATATAACTTTCTAATTTCATTTTGATGGAGCATACGATGTACGCTGTTTTTGAAGATGGTTCTAGACAATATATGGTATCCGAAGGTGATGTGGTCAACATCGACCTGCGCCTCGAGCCTATTGGTAATATGCTTGAAATCACCAGTGTTTTGTTGATTTCCAACGGTGCCGATCTTAAAATCGGGCAACCTTTGGTTACCGGCGCAAAGATCACTGTTGAAATTGTGGGCGAAGCTGACGAAAAAGTTCGCATCCAAAAATTCCGCAGACGTAAGAACTACCGCAGGCTTAAAGGCCATCGCCAACACTACACCTGTGTTAAAGTTAAAACTATCTCAGCATAGTAACCTTCTGCGATTTAAAGACTTATGTAAAAGCCCTTCGTAATTAACGAGGGGCTTTTGCTATTTCTCCTCTTGTTTCAATTTCCCATTTGGAAGTAAAACATAGTATCCAAACTTCAAGATTATCTTGAATGGTTGAGGTTTGTCATGGAGTGACTAAATTATGTTTTCTTTGCGCTCGGTTCCTGTCTTAATCTGTTTCGTTTTCTTTTCCAGCAACCTTTCTGTCGCTCAAATTCCAACCCCGCTGGGCCAAGCGGTAATTCCGGTTTCTGTAAAATCAGGCGATAACCCAGACAAAAAAATCCAGATCCTCGATGATAGTAAGTTCACTCCCCTGCAAAAACAATTCTTCCACTCCGGAAAAAGTGGCGCTGAATGGCTCTACCGCATGAACACCGTCAAAGGCCGATTCATTAATGGCATCAGGCCTTCTCTTAAAGTAGAAATGGAAAATGAAAGCTTTATTCATCAGGCAGGCGCAGCCTTAGCATTAGCCCGTGCAGGTCGTGTTTATAAGGATGAACGCTTTTCCGCGCGCTCTAGCCAAGCTATTTTACTTTTGCTCGAAGATACTATCACCGACCCAAAAAATCCCGCCTCACGATATACCATTTTACCCCACCAAATCCTTGATAGGCAACTTTCTGCAGGCTTCTTACTCCTGGCAATCCACGAGCTTACCAATCCAAAAGCTGATCTCCTTGATGCAGGTGAACAACTCGCTAACTTCCTTCGTTCAACCCTTGCAGACACCACAACCATCGATAAAGAAATCGCAGTCGAAGAACTCGATGGCAAAGGCTGCGAATCTGCAGTCGCAATTGCTGCAATCTTGAAAAGTAATCAACTTCGCCCTGCTCCCTGGAAAACAGATGTGTCTAAAAAAGCCATCATCGCTCGTTGGAATGCTTGGAAGAACCAAAAAGAAACTGCTCCCTACCCTTGGCGCATTCTAGCATTGCACGAAGCTTTCAAAACCTCCGCCGAAAAACCCTATGCAGAACTTGCTTTCGAACTTGCGGACAGACTTTCCACAATGCAATACGATCAGATTGATCCTCGCAAGCCAGCATGGTATGGCGGCATGAAAACTCTTTCTGCACAAGGTGTCGAATTGATGCCAGGCGTTATGTCTTGCATCCTTGCAGAATCCTTTGCTGTTGCCTGCCTCACCGCACAATTATCGGCAGATAGCGCTAGGCATGACAAATACATGCAGCGATTGGCGCAAGCGTTACAATTTAGCCAAACCATCCAATACACTGAATCTAATGCCATTCATTTTGCAGAATGGTTTAGGCCAAGAGTTCTAGGTGGGTTTCATAATTCTCCCCAAGATGGCGACCTAAGGCTCGATTACACCAGCCATTGTGTTGCCGCCTATGCCTTATATCTCCAAGTCTGCTCCATAGGCTCATAATTATAATTGGCCAATGATCTACTTTTTAGGTATACTGCAAGGGTTAAGGCCTTCGGGTTCATCTCATTGCCTTGTGGCAATACCGGGCCTATTTCATGGTTTTTTTCATGAGCGAAGAACGAGCGCCTAGCCAAAGACCTAGATGTCGCAGCCTTATGGGCGTGCAAATTCTTTCCACAGGCAGCTATGTCCCCGATCAAGTTATTACCAACGCCGCACTCGAAGAACAATTTGGTTGCGATGCGGATTGGATTGTCAAACGCACTGGCATATTAGAACGCAGACACGCTTGGCCCTATCAAGCCACTAGCGACCTTGCCTTCGAAGCTGGTAACCGCTGCCTCAAAAAAGCTAACATCAAACCCAAGGATGTAGATCTCCTTGTACTTGGTACATTCACTCCCGATATGTCTTTCCCCTCTACCGCTTGCTTACTCCAAGACCGACTTGGCTTAACGTGCGGAGCAATCGAAATCGAAGCTGCCTGCGCGGGCTTCATGTACGCCCTTATCACTGGCGCGGCCTATGTGGCTTCAGGCGTCAGCGATAACGCACTCATCATTGGCGCAGATTGTAATTCGAGAGTTTTGAACCCTAAAGATATTAAAACTTTCCCACTCTTTGGCGATGGCGCGGGCGCTGTCCTCCTTAGCAAGGGTTCTCCCAATCAGGGCATTATTAGTTTTAGCATGGGCGCTGATGGTGGCGGTGGAGATTTACTTTCTAGGCCCGCTTGTGGCAGCAGAATGGTCCCCACTCCAGAAAACATCGCCCAAGGTTTGCACTACATGCACATGGATGGTAGAGCTGTTTTTCGCTGGGCCGTTGCTATCCTTTGCGACACCATCCAAGATGTTCTTACCCATAGCAATTTCACCTCCGAACAGGTCGACCTTTATATCCCGCACCAAGCAAACATCCGTATTATTAATGCAGCCATCGATGTGCTTCACATCACCCGTACCAAAGTATTTAATAATCTTGAAAAGTATGGCAACACTTCGGGTGGATCTATCCCCATCGCACTTGACGAAGCATTTTCAGAGAAGCGACTTGAAAAAGGCAACAAGGTAATGATGAGCGGCTTCGGCGCAGGCCTTACTTGGGGCACCGCCCTTTTCCAACTCTAATTCTCAACATTCAAGAGCAAGAGCCCCACGGAATGCGTTCCTCACTCTTACCCCCATTTGCTTTCGTAGCAGGGAGTGTGAGCGACTGTTGCTTTTATTACTATATAGCGACGGATTAACATCCCCTGCCCATCAGAAGAGGATGTTTTGCTTCGTTGACGCATGCGAATCTGTAAGACAGGGATAAATTAACCAGGCTTAAACTAGTTCTTATGAGCTTTATGGCAACCGGTGCAGGAGGTGGCCAACTTGCCAATTGCTGCATCTGCGCCAGCTTTGTTCATAGCAGCGATAGCTGTTTTTAAAGCAGTAGCTTCATCTAAATAACCTTTGGACATCGTTGCCCAAGAAGCAGCATCGCCCTTTGGTGGCTTGCTTTTGCCCAGCATGGTAGCAAGGGAAACAAGTTCATCTGAATCATTTTTAAGATTGGCCCAGTTAGGGGCGGGGGCTTTCAAGCCTTTTTGAATCTGGGGAAAGAGACCGCCAGCTTTATTGGCTTTTGTCATGATTTCTTTAATATCAACGCCTTGGGCGAATAAAAAGGCGCCAAGGGATAAGGTGGCCAAGGTTGCGATAGAAAAGGATGTGGTAAATTTCATGGGGTGGTTCCTCCAGGCAAATAATCGTGCTTCAAAAATAAAAGCAGGTCTCAGCATAACCTGTAGACCTGCTTTTTGTGAACGCCAATATTTGGCTAAAGCTTACTTGTGAACATCGTGGCAAGCTTTGCAGTTAGCAGCAGCGCCAACTTTTTTGCCTGCATCTTTATCGCCAGCTACCAAAGCCTTGCTAGCAGCAACCAAAGCGCTAGTCTTGGCTTTCCAAGATTCAGCATCGCCCTTTGGGCATTTGTTGGCTGCCAAGGATTCGCAAAGCTCAGCGAAAGCCTTCTTGTCAGCATCAGAAGCATCTTTCTTGGAAGCAGCTTCGCAGCACTTCTTGAAATTGCCACCCTTCATAATTTCCTTGATGGACTTGGAGTCAGCAGCTGCATTGAGGCTGAAACCAACAACAGCTAAAAACATAGCTGCAAGCGTAAACATCTTAACATTCTTCATTCTAAAACCCCTTGAAACGAAATCCCCTTCAAAGCACCAAACACCCACGAGAAAACACCGAGTTTTCGCTAAAACATGAGTAAATCGAAGCTAGGCAGGAGCAAAACAAGGCCTTTTATCCCTATTCCACTACTTACTTTGATAATGCCAGATCAAAGCAATGTCAATATAATAGTGAAGAAATAAACGAAAATTTGACTTTTATCGATGTGGATGCCTATGGCAGGGGAATTTGCTTCGATTTGCCGGGCAAAAAGCCAGAAAACTATCGATTTGTCAACAAATATAATAGATATTTTGCAGCTATGGCATAAATGAGGCCATCTTATATTCCCAGTAACAAACTAAACTTTGTTATTTTAATAAAGAAAATAATGAAGGCATGAATAAAAGATTAGCCAAAATATTAAAGTTAAGATTGTAACTTAAAAGTCTAAATGCGTAAAAAACTATAATGCTCGTAATTAGTACTGACTAGAATCGATAACTTCCCCACCAGATCTAGTGCCTAGATTTTTCCAGAGCAACAACGAAATATTATCCCTCATGAATTTAACACTTCCATCAACAAAGCAAGTGTTCACCCCTCCAGTATGGTAACTGCGGGAAGCATGGTGGGCCCTAGTAAAGCTTGCATCTATACAGTCCGTTTTTTTACTATTAATTTCCATGGTATGGCTATAAACCGAGGTGGCATTTACTGCACCTCGAAAGTACTGCAACCCAGCATAATTAATCGAGGTTGTTGTGCCGCAATTGCCTGTAGCAGGGTAATCCAATATTGCTGACAGATTTGGTATGGCTAAAACATGGGTAGGATCTGGAGGGGTTGTATTAGAAGCTAGCATGGATCTTTTTATTTCGCTAAACATCGCTGTGTTACTGGTTCCATCTGATACATCTAAAATGCGAACCACACTGGTTACAACAGCGCCACCAGAGCTAGGCGTTCCACCAGATACTTGAACATTAAAAATCCCCATCCTTGTTCTATCTGTTTCACGCGCTTGTGGCGAATTACCAATACTACCAAAATAATTACAACGACCTTGGTTTCCTGACACTCTTGCAGCAGATGGATCTGAAGGGCACAAAAACGCCTTCACATCTTGTATGCGAGCTTTAGCGTGATCCGCAGGTGCAGGAGCAGCATTACCATTAACATCGTAATTAAAGTTAAACAAAGCATAAAGGTTTGCGCCTTCCAAATAAGGAAGAATAACTGACTGAAGGGAAGGCCTACTAGTACCATTATCGGAAATTGGCGGGGGACCTTGCCCAGGAGGCAATTGTTGGAATGTTGATTCATAATTATGACAAGCCAAGCCCATTTGTTTAAGATTGTTCTGGCAAGTCATGCGGGCGGCGGCTTCCCGAACTTTTTGCACCGCAGGCAACAAAAGGCCTATAAGAATTGCTATGATTGCAATTACCACCAATAATTCAATCAAGGTGAAAGCATTACGAATGATTTTCATGTTTATAAGCCAACTTTTAAGTATTCTTAGAGCTGAGCGCTTCTAAAAATATGGGGCCAATGAAAAAAGAATATCATTAACATAATCTATTCCATGAGTATGGCAAAGAAAAATAAATGAGGGTTTCTATTTTTACAAAAGATTCATCAACCCATGATGCAACCTCACTTTTAAAAACCTTGGCTATAAACCTGGGTTTTGACCTCGCAGGTATTGCGCCTGCTTCCAAAGCTGATGGATTTCAACACCTTACCTCCTGGCTGGAAAATGGCTTTCAAGGCCAAATGGATTACATCTCTAAACGAGCACCCGCCTATCAACATCCTGAATCCCTCCTCCCGAATGTTCGAAGCATCTTGATGGTTGGGTACAACTACAATCACCAGCTTCATGCAGATTCTGGCACAGTAAAAGGGAAGGTTGCTAAATATGCCCATGGGAAAGATTACCACGAGGTTCTATGGGAAAAACTTGGATTGCTTTTGCAAGAATTTCAGAAACACTTTCCTGATTGCAAAGGTCGCGGAGTAGTCGATACCGCACCACTATTGGAAAGAGATTTTGCAAGGCGCGCAGGGCTTGGGTGGATTGGCAAAAATACCATGCTCATCAATAAAAAAGCTGGCAGCTTCATGGTGCTTGGGGCACTGCTTCTAGATATGGAATTAACCCCAGACAAACCATTTGAGTTTGATCATTGTGGCACATGCACCGCTTGTTTAAGGGCCTGCCCTACAGAGGCCTTTATTGGCCCTAAAGTTCTTGATGCCACCAAGTGCATCAGCTATCTCACGATAGAAGTTAAAACAGAAATCCCGCACGAACTTCGGGGCAAGATGCAGGACTGGATATTCGGTTGCGATATCTGTCAGGATGTCTGCCCTTGGAATAAAAAAGCCACCCCTGCAAATGATTGGAACTCATGGCGTAACCCCGATCTTGAATTGCTTGATCTTGTCAAGTTGCTAGAGATGGATAACGCAAGCTTCAGGGCCAAGTTTAAGGAAACACCTCTTTGGCGTAGAAAGCGCAAAGGGATATTACGAAACGCATGTATTGCGTTGGGAAATATCGGCAATCAGGAACATTTAGATGCATTGAAAAAGGCCCATCTTGAAGATGAGCCTTTAATAAAAGAAGCAGCGGCATGGGCGATTACAAACATCCACAAAAGGTTGGGCATCTCGCCTAATCCAGAGGAATGTTGATATTGTTATCGCCTGCTTTAATTACAGCTTTAAGGGTTGAAGTATCCACCTTGGATAACCCCACAGGCAAGATATTGGGCCCTGCTTTACCATCTTCAAGGTTACGGGGGCTGCGCTTGATAACAGTGAGAGTGTATTCACCTTCGGGTAAGCCGTCAAATGCGGAATAAGTTGTAATTTTCGCAACCCCATCCTGATTTGTCATCCCATCTCCAATTCTTCCGCCTTTAGGTAACCCTGGTTGATGAAACACGACTTCTGCTTCACTAAGTGGCTTGCCTTTTTGCGTCACTTTGACATTAGTAATAAAGGTTTGTTTACGTTTGGTTGTCGCTACTCCGGTTTCATCCGATTCAGGAATTTGAAGCGCATCATCCAGAATGCCATCCAACAACAAGTTAGCGACAATCGGGCCTGATTTTTTCATGGTTACCCAAGCGAAATGATCAAATTCGCCATAGGCTGTGCCACGCAACTTACTTCCGCCACCCGTTGTAGCAAGACTGTAATAGCGCATGCCATTTCGTTGAAACTTTTGGTAATGATGAACATGGCCTGCGAAGACGGTGTGATTTTTACCAGCAAGAAGTTTTTCAAAATCTAGCCAACCATTGATCGCAACTGATCCTTCGTTCCAAAGGGGCTTGTGCAGGAAAGTAAAGATCCACTTCGCCTTGGAATTATCATCGATTGCTTTTTTCATGTAATCAAGCTGGGCTTTGCTGAAGCGGGGAGAATCTTCGTTTCCCTTCACTGGTGGATCTTCAGAGCTTAAACAAAGAAAGAGTACATTCCGATATACAAAATGATAGTAAGGCGCACGATACTTTTCACGATACATCTTTTCCT
>CAMDHK010000054.1 GCA_945897965.1 Candidatus Kuenenia stuttgartensis
GAGGGTCGAGCTATTATGCTCGATATCGTTAAGCGGGTTTCAGAGCAAATCTTTATGCCTTTCACTGTTGGCGGGGGAATCCGATCGCTTGAAGATGCGACTACGCTTATTCAAGCTGGGGCTGAAAAAGTTAGTATAAACTCCGCTGCAGTGAAAGACCCTGAAATCATACGCCAAATATCTGGTAGATTTGGTAGGTGTGCGACGGTGGTTAATATTGACCCTAAGCGTGTCTTTAAAGATAATAAAGAAGTATGGGAGGTCCATATTCAAGGCGGGCGGAAACCTACGGGTTTAGAAGCTGTTAGTTGGGCTCGAGAAGTAGAACATCTTGGGGCAGGCGAAATAGTTTTAACTTCGATGGATGCAGATGGCACCAAAAACGGGTATGATATTGAAATGACACGGGCCGTTGCTGAGGCTGTAGGTATCCCTGTGGTTGCAAGTGGTGGGGCAGGTTCCCCCGAACACTTGAAGGAAGTTTTAACTATTGGTAAAGCCAATGCGGCATTGGCGGCTAGTATCTTTCATTATAATGAGCATGGAATTCAAGATACTAAAAAGTTTCTAGCTAGTTCTGGTGTTCGTGTTAGATTAATTTAAATTCGATCTTCAATTTAAAGTATGGAGAAACAACAATGGCATCTACTGATACAAGTTCACACGCAAAAGAGGCAATTATAACTCCAGTTAGTGCACCTGTGCATGCTGTGCCAGAGGCAACTAAAGAGCCAGAAGTAAATAAGATTTTCAGATTGGCCATGAAACTTGAAGCATCGGATGTTCATCTTAAAGTTGGTTGCCCGCCGATGATGCGAATACGCGGGGATATTACGCGTATGGAGATGCGCCCTCTTAGCCAGCAAGATATGGAAAAGCTTTTGCTGCCTTTGCTAGAGCCTAAAAAGCGCAAAATTTTAGATGATGAGGGCGGGGTCGATTACTCCTATGTTATTGGTGCGGATGAATGTAGATTCCGAGTTAGTCTTTTCAGGCAGAGGAGTCGACTCTCTTTGGTGGCACGTAGAGTGAATAACTCAATTCCTAATTTTAAATCTTTGGGCCTCCCGCCTATTATTGAAAAGCTTTGTAAATTCAGTGAAGGATTGGTTGTTGTTGCGGGGGTTACCGGTAGTGGGAAAAGTACCTCAATTGCCTCTATGTTAGATTTTGTTGCAGAAGCAGAACCTTTACACATTTTAACATGCGAAGACCCTATTGAATTCACTTTTAGCGACAAAAAAGCTTATTTCAATCAGCGCGAAATCGGCCTTGATTGCATGGATTGGCATAAAGCTCTAAAGGATGCAGTTAGGCAAGATCCTGATGTTATCCTTGTGGGTGAATTACGCGATGTGGAAACTTTTGAAGCTGCAATTCATGCTGCAGAAACAGGCCACTTGGTGTTCGGAACCATCCATGCGGCTTCTTCAGGTACCACGATCAATCGTATTCTGGATCTCTTCCCTCCCGAAAAACATAGCGCAGTCAGGCAGGGACTCGCCAATAATCTCAAAGCGGTTATTGCTCAAAAATTGGTCAAGGGTCTTAAAAAAGGAAGGGTTCCAACCAATGAAATCATGATCGTTAACCCGACCATTCGAAAACTGATTATTGATTCTGAAGATAGTAAAATTCCTGATGCGATTCGAATTGGATATCAAGAGGGAATGCAGGACTTCACTGAAAGCCTTAGGCAGCTTGTTGAAAATGGTGACATCGACAAAGCAACTGCACTTGAGTATGCACCGAATCCAGAACAGTTGAAAATGGCATTTAAAGGAATTCGGGTCGCTGCACCTGGGATTCTATAATCATCTGATTTTTTTACTGTAGACAAAACTAATGCCCAGCCCGTTAGTTTTGACTAAGAGAATTTTACGTGATGATTGATACTTTTAATATGATCCAACTTTGGGCAAGCTCCTTCCCTAGGGGTGAAGGCTTTTATTTCGACCTTTATTCTCTCGGATTCTTCATCGCTATATATGCTGCTTGGATTCATTTTGCAGCATGGGTTGGTGAAGATTCCGCTGAGGTTGGTTTGGATGCAAGTTTTTGGAATATGATTGTTATTTTCGGTGCACTTATTGGCGGATTGGTGTTTTGGAGTTGTCCCAAACCAATATTGTCTTTTATAGGCTTGATTTTAGGGGCATTCGCTACCATTGGTGTTTACGTTTACTTCAGAAACCTTGAAGTTCCTGAGGAAGGTAAATTATTGACACCTGCGTACTTCCGATCTCTTGCAGAAAAATATCTCAAAATGAGATTTGACTCTGAAGGTGCGAGAGAATTGAAAAATATCCCTATCCGATTTATTGGCAAAAGTGAGGATAAAAACAAACCAGGTGGTGATAGTAAAATATCGCGTGTAGAAGATTCTGAATACTATCAAGCTGCGCTTGAAGTGATTTATGAGGCCTTTCAAATGCGTGCCACAGATGTTCATTTAGAGCCAGGTAAGGAAGAAATGTCGGTTCGGTTTCGTATCGATGGCATCATGAATCAGAGGGAATCTTTAACCAGGCAAACGGGAGATGCCATGGTTAATATTTTAAAGGTCCTTGCGAATCTTGATATTTCTGAAAAACGCAAACCTCAGGACGGAAGCTTTTCTGCCGAGATATTGGATCAACCCGATGACGACCAAGATGCACCTAAGAAAAAATCCAAGAAACCTACGATTCTTGACTTCCGTGTTGCTACTGCGGGTAGTGTTGCTGGAGAAAAGATGGTGCTCAGAATTTTGGATGGTTCGAAATCAATGGGCAGTTTGAAAAAGCTTGGAATGCGCGAGAAGCTGAAAGATCAAATCGAGGCAATTGTGAACCAGCCTCACGGAATGCTTATCGTTTGTGGACCCACCGGTGCTGGAAAAAGCACAACCCTCTATGCCTGCCTTTCTGAAATCGATCGTTTTCAGAAAAATGTTATTACCCTTGAAAATCCTGTCGAATATCAGATTGAAAATGTAACCCAGATCGAAATAAATCCGAAAGCAGGGAAAACTTTTGCTTCCGAACTACGCAGTATCCTTAGGCAGGATCCTGATGTTATTTATGTTGGTGAAATTCGAGATAAGGAAACCGCTGAAATTTCATGCCAGGCTGCGCAAACTGGACATATGGTTTTTACTACTGTTCATGCAAACGATTCTGTAACCGCTTTTGGAAGGCTTCTTGATCTTGGTGTAGCTCCTTTCATGATTGCAAATTCGGTAAGTGCTATTTTGTCTCAAAGGTTAGTGCGGATACTTTGTCCTAAATGCAAAGTGAAATATCGGCCGAATCCTGAAATCCTCAAAAAGTTTAATCTTTCTCCAGATAAATATGAGTTCTTTTACAAATCTAAATCTGAAGTCAAGCCTGATGAAAAAGATGATTCTCCTCCTTGTAATAATTGTAGTGGCACTGGTTTTCGCGGCCGCTCCGGAGTTTACGAGTTGCTTGTGCTTAATGAAAATATCAAAAATCTAATCCGCGATAATCCTAGTGTTGGGGCGATTAGAGAAGAAGCTGTTAGAACAGGAATGAAATATCTGCAAGAAGACGGCCTTCGGCAGGTTGTTGCAGGTAATACCTCGATTCAAGAAATTTTAAGAGTTTGCAAGTAAAATTTTTTCTGGGTCTTAATATTGGTAGGAATCAGATGCTGCTTTTTACGACATTTTTATTGATGCTGATTGTTTCTTATGCCTTTTATCAAGAGGGGCTCTTTGTTGCTTTTTGTAATTTTGTGAACATATTATTAGCGTTTGTTTTTGTCGTGGGATTTTATGAGCCATCTGCTGAATTCCTTGAAATTCATTTAAAGGATAGCCTTCTAGATGGGTTTGAAGATGCCATCGCTATGGTGGGTATATTTTTAGTGTCTTTCGGGGCATTAAAAATCATGGCTTTGCAGTTGGCCCCTTCTGTGATTTCTTATCAGCATTTGGTGCACAATCTTGGTGGAGCTATAATCGGGCTTTTTGCAGGTTATTTTGTTTCTGGCTTTCTTTGGTGCGTTATGCAGACCTTGCCTTGGCAGGAAAAATTCATGGGTTTTGATACACGGTCTACAAAAAAAACTGCTTCTTCCGTTTTTCTTAGGCCAGACCGTGTTTGGCTTGCTTCAATGCGTAAATTTTCGAAAGGTGCTTTTAAAACAGATAAAATATTCGACTATAGCGCTTCTTTTGAGCTTCGTTATCAGCGCTACCGAAGAGTTTCAGCAGGCAGAGAAATTCCACAGATTTATCTTGGCGATATCGATTTCAACACTACTGAAGAACCCCAGTAATACTTTGCACTTTACTCAATGTTTTGCGCCTTGCCTCAGATTGCAAGCATGATATTTTTTAGGCGAACTTGTTTGTTTGCGATTGAACATCGCTGTTTTCAACAGTGTTTAAAACAAAATCACTAATAATCTTCGCTATTAATTCTGGCGATTGCATGAAGGCCAAGTGGCCTAAACCGCCAAGAATATGCATTTCTGATTGGATGCTTACATCTTGCAATTTGGCAAAGTTTTCTTGGCTTAAAAGTATATCTTTTTGACCTTTTAGAAATAGCGATGGCACAGCAATTTTTCTTCTGCAATTACTAAGATCGAAGTGTTTTAAAATCCTTAATCGACTGCGAATGACTGCTTGATCAGTTGACCAGCAGACCCGAGCAATTGCATCGATTTGCTCGTTTGAGAAAGTCTTGCCTCCAAGAAATAAGCGGAAGAACTGATTTACCAAAGGGTTGGTGTCGGGTAATTGATAATAGGAGAGTATAAGTGCTGCAAGTCGTTGAATCATTCCGCGTTCAAATTTGGAACCCGTACCTTGGGTAATAACGGAGCCTAGTTTATAAGGGTGGCTTAGCGTGTATTTGAGGGCTAGAGCCCCTCCGAAAGAGGCGCCGAATAGGTTTGGTTTTTCGAGGTTCCAAAACTCTAGGAGTTCATCAAGATCTTGTTCGAAATCGGAAAACGAAATGCTGTTTCGAACCGAGAAAAAATTGTCTTCTCCTTGATACTGATAACTGTAAACCTTAAACGATTTTGATAGCTCGCGGATTACAGGTCCTAGTAATTCAAATCCCCCTGCTATTCCCGGTAGTATTACAAGTGGCGGGCCTTGACCCCATGTGGCAGTTCGAGCGGTGTAATTGCTTAAACTCACAAAGTCCATTTGGTCCGGAGTTGGGCACAACGAAGTGAATATACTATTCCATGCAGCAGTAGAAATCACAAGAAATTCCCTTAGATATTCCCATAAATTATAATCTAAATAGTTAAGTTAATCATGCCTAACCACTTAAAATTTATGCAATAATCGTGCCGTGTTTTTTAAGTTGAGATGATATTTATAAGGGAAGTTGGTTTTCAACAATTTTCGTTAATCCTCCGATCCACTTAAAATGTCCTAAATTGTTGGATTTTCGTTGAATTTTACTTGCTTAAATGAAAATTGGATGAATTTCAAAGTGTTTTGCCTAGCCTGCAAAATCAGAATAAAAACAATGGAAAAATCCACGAAAAGTGCAGCGGTTCGGGGCTTCTGTGTTGTTTTCGTTAATTTTCGTTAAAAAGTTAAAACAAATAACACCTTAAGAAATAACTCTGTACTATGGAGTTGTTATGATTTGTTTTGAAGTCTGATTTTGAAATTATATTTTTGATGAGGTTTGTTTTTGTTTTCTCCAAAATTTTTAGTTTGGGCCTTTTTTAGAGAAGCTACGGTGCACAATCGAGCCCTTGTCGTAATAGGCTCTTTTTTAGCAATGGTTTTTTCTTTCGCAGTTGTTTTCTATAGTTGGTCTTTTCCCGAGGTCGGGGTTCGAACCGCTTTTTCGCTTGATATTCTATATTTTCAAAAAGAAAACTTGTTGAATTCTGATCAAGATTTGCCTTTAATTGGCGATAAAATTATCGCACTAAATGGAAGCACTATTTTTAGTTGGCCTCAATTTTTAAGGACGGTACAGCAATTGCCTTTCCGTCATTCTGCTGATGGGGTTCCTAATACTGTGAAATTGAGCTTTTATCGCCCATCCGATAACACCAACCACGAAGCAGTTCTTTTGTATGATCAGACCTCATTAGAAAATATGATTCCTTCATTTCTCTGGTTAGCACTAAAGATGGCAATGGTTTTTGCAGGAGGATTAATTTTGTGGTGGAAGCCCACCGAGGACTCAGCAAGGCAATTTTTTATCTTGGGGCTTGTTTCCCTTGTGGCATATATGGGTGGATACCATTGGTGGCGGATTGCAACTCAGCCAATATTAATTTTTTGCTTTGAAGCGGGTGCCATATTTTTACCTGCAGTCAGTTTGCACTTTTTTATGATCTTTCCAAAGAAAAAGCTTTTTTTAATTAGGCGCCCTCTAACTACCTTTTCGGTGGTTTACGGTGTTCCCTTTCTTTTTCTTTTCCTGATGGTTACAGGATATTTTAGACTTCGTTTAATTTATGGTGTGGATGCGACTTCAGCCGAGGGGGCGAATTTTATTCTTCGCGAAATGCTTCTCGAAATTTACTTTTATCTCGCTGTGGCTTTTGTTTGGTTTTTAGGTTGCATTGCGTGTTTGATTCACAGTTTTCGAAATGCCTCCGATGAAACTCAGCGCAATCAGGCCAAATGGATCCTTGTGGGGTGTGTTGCTGCGCTTGCCCCGATTGTTTATTCGGGCTTTATCGTTTTTACGGACGCTTCTAGATTTGGCCGTGGCGGAGCAACATGGCCTATGTTTGCTGCATCCCTATTTGTTACAGCTTCTTTTTCGGTAAGTATTACTCGCTATAAACTTATCCAGCTTAGCCAGTACCTTTCCAGTGGCTTCTCGTATTTTTTGATGAGTAGTCTTGCTGGCTTGATTTATTATGGCATCGTTTTTTCAGGAATGCTTTTGGTCGGAACTCAATTCATTGAGCAGCCTTCGCTCTCTCAGGTGGCGATGGTGAGCGGTACCGCAATGATTATTATTTTAATGCTAGATCGATTGCGGGGCAGGATGAAAGCCGCACTTGATAGAAGTTTTTTCAAAGAAAAAATTAAGTTGGATCAAACTTTTAGGAAAATGAGTCAAGCTATTGAAAGCTTGGTAGACCCGCTGTTGATGGCTCGCAGGCTTCTTTTGACAACTACAGAATCGCTTGGAGTTCCCAAGGGTTCGGTCTTTTTGAAGGCCCCAGATTTCCCTGGTTTCAAACTCGCTGATTATCTGGGAAATGCTCCCAGACTTGATGTTGTTTACAACGATAGTGTTCTCGCAAAAATGTTGATTAAGGGCGAATCTGTTTGCTTGGATTTAGCTTCCATGCCCGGAGATCCTGCAGTCCGAAAAGTTTTAAATTCCCTAGGCGGCGTTACAATCGTTCCGCTGCAGCACGAAGAAGATTTGACCGGGTTCCTTGTGCTTGGGCAAAAAGGTTCAGGTGCTTTTACAATTGATGACCTTAATTTGCTTGCAGCGTTTTCCCAGATTACTGTGCTTGGTTTGGTCAGCGCAGAAGGCCATAAAAAAATTGATCTGCTCAATAACGAACTCAAGGGCAAAATTGTAAAAATCGCAGAACAGCAAAACCGCATTTTGGCTTTGCAATCGCAATTGTCTAGGGGGGCGCAGGGGGCCGAATTGGTTGATGGGCAGATTGTTGATGCTTCGATAATTAATGTCACTTCTGGGGCACAGCCAAATGGCCAATCGCAAAAATTGGTTGGTTCCAGTTTGCAAATTAAATATGTGATGGAGTTGGTGGGGAAAGTTGCGCCTGGTGGATCCGCAGTTTTGTTGCGAGGCGAAAGTGGCACCGGAAAAGAGGTCGTTGCCCAAGTTCTTCACGACCAAAGCTCTCGAGCCGATAAACCATTTGTGAAAGTTCATTGTGGCGCATTGTCTGCCGGTTTGATGGAAAGCGAACTCTTTGGGCATGTTAAGGGGGCGTTCACCAGTGCGATTAAAGACAAAATAGGAAGATTTGAAGCTGCCAATGGTGGAACACTTTTTCTTGATGAAATCGGTGACATAAATCAAGAAGTTCAGATTAAATTGCTGCGGGTTCTTCAAGAAAAAATATTCGAAAAAGTAGGCTCGAATGTGCCTGTGCAAGTTGATGTGCGGATCATCGCAGCAACGCACCAGAACCTTGAAGAATTAATCCGGCAGGGAAAATTCCGAAGCGATCTATTTTATAGGTTAAATGTTTTTCCTATTACTATCCCTGCTTTGAAGGACAGGGAAGATGATATCCCGGAACTCTCTTATTACTTCCTGCAAAAAGCGTGTATCAAAATTGGCAAGGAAATTACCTCAATTGACGATGATGCGCTTTTATGTCTGCGAGCTTTTGCTTGGCCAGGTAATATCAGGCAACTTGAAAATGTTATCGAGCGGGCGGTAGTTATAACCTCATCCAATTCCCTACTTATTGATGATTTGCCCGATGAAATAAAAGCAATGGCTTATGATTTTAACCCGTCTTCTAATCCAAATAATTCCGGGCAAGGGTTGATGACCAAGATAACGGATCAGTCTAAATCCGATTACTTGCGCAAAGAAAAAGATAAGATTTTACTGGCATTATCACAGCATGGTGGCAATAAATCGAAGGTGGCGCGAAGTCTTGGAGTGGCGCGGAGTACATTGGTTAGCAGGATGAAAAAACTTGGCTTGGAATAAGTTATTCTTGGGCCAAGGAAAAGCACTTTATCTCTTTATCATTGCGCAAAAATATTTTCTTGTCTGAAAACGCCGGGTGACTCCATACAATTTTTCTTTTGGATCCACCCGTAGGCGCTATTCCTGTAGGGTCTATCAAATGACTTCTGTCGATTTCTTTGTAACCCGAAGGTGATAACTCGGAAATTATAAGATCACCTTTTTCGTTGAATATGAAAAAGTTTTTGTCGTGTTTGATGAGAAAAGCGTTTCCCCAACGCTCTATTGGTTCATTTTGCGAGCCTGTTGCGCTCAAGTTTTCCCAAACCCGTTCCCCATTAGAAAGCTTGAGGCATCTTAATTCCCCGTAGCTGCAAACGCCAAAAATATAGCCGTTATCCACAAAAGGTGTCGCCATGATTGAATGTAGGCCTTCGGTTTGCTTTGGAGTCTCTCCCCTGCCCTTTCCTTTCCAGATAAGTTTGGAAGATTTTTTGTCTGCGTCAATTTCTACTAACATTGATCCATTGTAAAACGAGGAGACTAAAATCTTATTATCCACCAATCGCGGGGTAGGTATCGAAAGGTTTGCTTTAAGGCGAAAGGGTTCGCTCCAAAGAAGCTTTCCTGTTTCTGGATCCAATCCATTCAAGGATTCTGAATGCCAAATTATAAGATGACGATTGTTTTTACCTGCTCCGATTTCGAAAATTACAGGCGGGCAATAACCTATTTCAGATTCAGGTTTTTCGAGCTCCAATGAACTCCAAAGCTCTTTGCCGGTTTTGGCATCAAATGCAACTGCAACTTTTTTAGGCCCCACTAAACAGATTAACTTGTTGCCATCCAATAGAGGATGTGCAGAAAATCCCCAAACAGGTACCGGGGCGTTGTAATCTTTGGTAAACGATTTGTTCCAAATGGGCTTTCCCGAATTAACATCAAGGCAATATAGATCGCCCATGGCGCCTAAGAAATAAACCAAGGTGTCTGTTACTACTGGGGTGCAGCGTGGACCGCATGGGTAAGCCATTTTATAGGTGCATGGATAAGAGAATTCCCAAACAGTCTTTCCGTTTGAGGCGTTTAGGCAAAGTAGGCGCTCTGTGCCTTCAGAATTGGCCCGAGCAAATAAATTGTCTGATTCAACCTTCCCTGGTGAAACTTGTCGATCAGTAATGAATACTCGTCCTTTGGCTATCGCTGGACCTGCATACCCCCCATTTAATGGGCTTGTCCAGAGTAATTTAGGTCCACCTTTGGGGAATTTGGTCAATATTCCTTCCTCGCCCCAGACCCCATCCCTGTTTGGCCCGAGCCATTGTGGCCAATCCGCTGAAAAACAAAGGTTCGACACCGAAATAAAAAAGAAAATTGCGTAAGTAAGCTTAACTAAAGGTTTTACCATGATAAAAAGCTTGAAAATTAAGGTTTTAGTAGTTTTGTAGATCATTGATAAAGGTCTCTTAGTTACGAATAAATAGATTCTCCGTATTTTATAGACTATCATCTTGGCAATTAATGGGAAATGCTTTATATTGTTAAAAGAGTGTTTTGATTTTTAACTGCTTTTTACAGAGTAAATGTTATGCCATTGAGGATGCGAGTTCACGACCGAGAGCCAATTGGTTTGGCCCTGAAACGATTTAAAAAACTGCTCGAACGTAGTGGTATCCAAAAAGAATTGCGTAAACGAAAATATTACGAAAAGCCTTGCGAAGCCCGCCGCCGTGCACAATTGCGCAAAATGAGCGCAATTCGTAAAGCAAGAATTACAATCAAGAAAGTGTAGTTTCACGCGCCCAAAAAAGTAGCTTCAGGTGAAGTGTGTCTTTTCGTATGTATTCCAGGAGGGTTTCGTAATGTCTACTACCGAACTTGATAAAAAGACCCTGTTTTTAACAAAACCTGTTGGCTTAGGATACTATGCAAATAATTGGGCTAAAAATGTCCCATTTATTTTAATGCATGTTGCTTGCTTATCTGCACTATTTGTATCGTTTTCTTGGCAAGTTGGTTTGTTGTGTTTGGCAAATTACTTTATCCGAATGTTTGGTATCACCGCTGGTTATCACCGCTACTTTTCCCACAGGGCTTACAAAACAAGCCGCTGGTTTCAGTTTGTTTTAGCGTGGTTGGGCGCTAGTGCCTTGCAAAAAGGTCCGCTATGGTGGGCCTCCCATCATCGCGAACACCATAAATACTCTGATACGCCTGCTGATCCACATTCCCCGCATCGTACAAGTTTTTGGTGGTCGCATGTAGGTTGGATTCTTTCAGAAGAACATACCCCCTACGATGACAAGAACATTCAAGACTTTACCAAGTATCCTGAAATTCAGTTCCTAAGTACTTATCATTATGTACCAGGCGTTACCCTTGCAATCATTTGCTACCTGACAATGGGTCTTCCTGGCTTAGTTTGGGGCTTTTTTGTCAGTACTATCTTGGTTTATCATTGCACCTTTTTTATTAATTCTTTAAGTCACCTGATTGGTTACAAAAGATTTGCCACAACTGATGAAAGTAAAAATAGCTTAGTCTTGGCTCTTTTAACGATGGGTGAAGGTTGGCACAATAATCATCATCATTACCAGAGTTCAGCTAATCAAGGCTTCTACTGGTGGGAAATTGATCTTAGCTATAGTATTTTAGTTGTTCTTTCGTGGTTTGGGATTGTTTGGGATCTTCGAAAACCTAACGAAAAAGTCCTTAATCATAAAGTTCGAGTACCAAAATCTAAGAAAAATAAACGAGAACTTATTTCAGTAAGTTAACTGTTATTTCTCAAACTTTGATTACTTTAAAGGGTCCGCTTAGCGGGCCCTTTTTTATTTGCTTAAAATACTCCATTTCTGCAAGTTACTTCGGTTTTTGCATGAGACCTCCTATTTAGTTGTTCTTGAAAAACCCACAAAGGGCTTGCAAATTATTCTATTCAGAAGGGAAAGGGATGGTCAAATTTACTTGAAATCCAATGTGTTGATAAGAAACACGGACAAAAGTGGTAACTAAAAACCTGCAAAACCGAAGCCAAGAATTTATAATGCGAAGACGCTAAAACCCAAAGAAGAACGACACCTTGGGACTTTGATTTTCTGGCTCAGTTGTTCTACCTTGGATTTTTACTTTGCGCTCTTTGCGTCTTAGCCGTGAAAATGCTTTTAAAGAGCAACGAACGCCAAGAATTACATAACCCCCTTGCTACTTTGATTTCTCGACGGCGACAATAGTTTTAGAATTCTATTACGCCTCATCGTGGCGTTTTAAAACTTATCCCCACACAGAAACCAGGGCATCCTTAATTGCCCCTGCTTGATTTGGAAAATGCCAAGAAGTGGGTTTTTAGGTGCGATTAAATAGTGCTATTTAATCGGTTTTACGACTTATTTTTTCAATAGCGACATTAATTTGAATGCGTTAAAACGAAAAATCAAAGGGGCTGGCTTGTTAGAGTTATCTTCTTGTTTGCTAACGCTTGTCGGGCACAGAATGTTGTTAGCTCTATTAATATCAGAGATTCACAATTTAAAACTGAAATAAGATAAAAGGTCGTTATAAGCAGGTAGTTTATTTACCCCAGAAGATTTCAACCGGGCTATCTTCTTTACGATGCTTTATCCAGGGTGCTGAAAATAGCAATAATGCTAGGCAGTAATGCTTAAAGGCTTCTGCGAAATCATTTTTGGAAACCGAACTTTTGGCAAGTGACAGGTGGTTTTCTAGAGTGTCTTGATTGATACCCCAAGCTTTATCTTCTCCACGCTTTTTGAAAACTGCGATTTGTTTTTCCATTTTTGTAAGGGAGGCTTGGGTTATTTCAATCAAAGTTCTTCGGTGGATTCTCGCTGAAGGCATTGGGAATTCTTTTGTTTCGTCGTCTTTTGAACTCTGAAATTGAATATAAAATCCTATTGTGCCAGCTATAAAAGAAATTAAAGCGATGAATATGACAGAGAATTTAACTAAATCGCCGGTTAATATACTGTCCGTTAGTTGGTGCTCCATGGCTTTTATACCGATCAGAGAAATAGCCAACAACAATCCAAACATTAAACAAATAAACCACCATGGAATGCCAGGTTTCATGCTTTTTAATCGATTCACCGTTTTATTTAAAAAAGTTGAGCTAATGGTAGGTTCATTACTGGAGTTGTTTGAACCTTTAAAGGTTCCACCAATTTTGGCAACAATAACAGTTATGTTATCGTGCCCACCTCGAAGATTAGCTAGGTCTACAAGCATTTTGCATGATTCCTGAGCGGATAAACTTGTAGTTATCGCACCTAATTCAGAATCTTTTACCAAACCAGTAAGCCCATCACTGCAAACTAAAAAGATGTCGCCTTGCATTACTTTGTGAGGGCCTTCAATATCAGGTTCTACAATTGCTTCAGGGCCAAGGCATCTGTTGATATAATTGCTGGGTATATCCTTAACCTCATCCGGATCAATTTTTTTAAGCCTGGCGTATTCCCACACAAGGCTATGGTCGTATGTGAGTTGCTCAACGAGTTTGCCCCGAATCCGATAAGCTCTGCTGTCTCCAACATGCCCAATCCAAACTCCTTCGGGTCGAATTAGAATTCCAGTTGCTGTTGTGCCCATGCCCCTAAATTCAGTGTTTTCTTGCCCACAAGTATGAATAGTTGAGTTAGCTTCGTAAAAAGCTTTACGCAGAGATTCTGGCGCCCCATCTTTTACATGCTTACTGTAAACATGAGGGATTGTTTTAACCGCTTGCTCGCTAGCCTTTTCGCCGACTGCATGAGCTCCCATCCCATCTGCTACCAATAAAACATGGCCTAACTCTTGCCATTGGGTTTCATTAGAAGCAAGGGACAGGTAATTGCTATCTTGGTTGTAGCCTCTTTTAAGGCCAACATCCGTTAAAACTGCACATTCGATTTGGTCGAATGAAGCCATCAGATCTCCATCTTAGAATTTAAATCAACTTAAAGCTTATAGTAACTTACTTTTACAGAATATCAAATTAAAGCCAAAATTAGATTTTAACCGGAAATCCTTGGTAAAAGACCTATTGACCCAATAGAGATTTTAGTTATTAGAGCCAACATATCACGATTTTACATGAATATTGCTGAAAAGTTAAGTTTTTGTGATTAAGGTTTTAAGTGACTTGCACTGGGGTGACGAAATAATGTTTTTACGCTACTTACCTATGGTGCTCCTACTTGTTGTATTTACAGGGTGTGTAACTCGTAAGTTCACCATTGACTCCTTTCCTCAGGGGGCAATGGTTTATAAGGATGGAAAACCCATTGGTGTCACACCTATGGATGAACATTTTGTTTATTACGGTAAATATAATTTTAAGTTGGTTAAAGATGGTTACGAAACTTTGGATGTCGAGCAAAAGATACCTTCGCCTTGGTACGAATATCCGCCACTGGATTTTGTAGCAGAAAGTTTGTTCCCATTTGAAATCCACGATATCCATCGGTTTAGCTATGCACTGCAACCTGCAAAAGCGGTAAGGCAGGATGAAATACTAGAGAAAGCTGCGGAGCTAAGGGAAAGAGGCAAAGCAGTTGTTCCATTTGCCCCCGTACCAGAAAAAACTAAGGGCAAAATGCCTTTAATAGGTGGTAGTTAATCAGTAGTGGCAAGGCTTTGTAAAATATCATTTAGTTCTTCCAGCCAATAATCTTTTGTTTTAAATGGAATTTCACAAACAAATAACAAAGATCCATTTTTAGTAGAGTATCTTCCCCAAAAAATTAGTTTTTGAATTTGGTCATCAACTTTGATTGTGAAATTTTCAGCCTTGGCAGTAATTTTGTTGTTGTTCAGTTCAGGGAATTTATGCTTTGTATCAATAAACTTCTCAATTTTAGTATCAGCCGTTTTTTCTTCTTTAAGTAATTCGAACAACTTTTCTTCAACCATATCCCAAGCCTTTTCATCTTTGATTGGATTGGGTAGTGCAAAAACTTGTAATTTGGCTTTCTGATTTAAAAAATCACCTGCATCACTAGCGTTTTTACCAATAAACACTGATTCAGGGCTTGTGTCGTAATCTTTAATATCTTGGGGGAACCAGATTGATTCAGGTGCTGCAAATGACATTTTTAATTTTTCAATAGTGACTAATCTCGTTTTTCTTGGTGTTGGTTTCCAGTCAACTTTTGCGTTTGATTTAATTCCTAATCCTTGGTTAAACTGCATCCAAGATTCTTGGACTAAATCTTTACTGTCAATTGGCACCAAACAAAGTATTAGGAAAAAAACTCCATTAATATTTGCTGAGTAACAATCACCAACCCATGCTGATGAATCTTCTTTCGTTCCTTCAACAACAAATTTTCTAAAGGGAACTTTTCCAAGTTCAGCCCCTTCAGCATTTTCTTCCCACTCAAGGCTTTTGGGCAGGAACAGTTTTAGCCGTGAAATCATTTCTTGATGCATCTCTGTGCCTGTTGGGTTTCTTGTCTTAAAATCTTTGTAATAAAAAAGCCACAAGTCTTTTTCTTTGCCTGTATAAGCAAACTTGGTTTGTAAAGTTTGAGCAAGTTTTTGGTCCTTAGTGTAAGAATTTAACGGTTTGAAAGTAAAAAAATCTGAATCAATTAATCCTGTACTAGCTTCAGTTTGTTGTGCCGTATCATTGTTAATTTCTTTTTTTAATAGTGGCAATCCAATAATGTAAAATGCTGCAAAACTTACAGAAATGAAAAACATGGCAATCCCAAGAAGAAATACTTGTGATAAAGATAAACCACTGTTTTTCTTCTTTTTAGGTAAAGCTTTTTTTGTAGTAGATAAATTGGTTTTAATTTCTGATTTAGACTCAAATACCAACCCCTGGTCTTCTTCTATCGTGTTTTGATTCTTGGGAGGATTTGCCCCGGGAACTTTTGGCGGTGTAGGTGGATTTCCCCTAGTAGGCTTTCGTAGTGCGAATGATTTTTTGCAACTTGGACAGATAACTGATTGGACGCCTTGCATTTCTTCTATGCGAAATAAGTGCTTACAGGATTGGTTGGGGCAGGGAAATCCATTAGCCATGATTGTTTTCCAGATTTTTAAGGTAAATCTTAAGTAGACTTCAACGCTATGATTTTATTTGTTTTTTATTCAGATTGTAACTGCCAACATGAACCTTTTGAACATTTAGCTAAGATTGATCGATTATTATTGCGCAAATACCTACTATTTAAAGTTTTTATGCTTAATGTTTTTTTTTGACCTTTATAACCAGCCGAATACTTTTGTGGATTACCGATTTTTATTTACTTTCGTTAAGGCAAACAACATGAATAGGCAATTGATAAATTCCATTGGGCTGTTCCTTTTGACCATAAGTTCTGCCGTTGGTGCTGAAAATACGATTGTTTCTTCGCCAAGTGCCTCCTCTAATACCCAGGCTAGTTGCGATAATTGTAAAAAAGAGACTGGATCTTGTTTAGCTAAAATAAAGGTATGGATGGGCAGTAAGGAAGAAAATCAGGGTCGAAATTATTCAGGTTTGAGGACTCAAGGAGTTAGACCAACACCACTTTACATGTATTTTCAACCAGTATGTACCGAAAAAACTGGCACAGGTAGTTGCAATAATAATTTAAACTGGAGTCCTACAGGGTGGAGAGACTTTACCTCAACTGGGCACCGTATGTTTGATACCCCAACTCAATTTGGTGTTGGCTCGGGTCAAAAATAGTTTAGTTTTCATCTGGTCCTTTAAAGGATAGGGTGATGACCTTGAAAAATAGTTTTGAAATTAAAGTTTTTGATTCAAAAACAGACACAATTGATCAGATGATCAGTTGTGTTTGTCCATTTAGGCTAGAACTGGTTAATTTTTTTGGGCCAATAATCAAAACTAAACATGTGATAGTTAGATCTGTGTTTTGTATCCACTCAAAAAAGCCTTTCCTATATATTAGTGCAGTTCAAGAATGCGTGGATCTATACGAACTTGATATTTTCTTTTCAGAAAATTGTTCAAATGATTTAATTGCAGATATGGAAGTGGCAGTACGTGGATGCCTTGGAAGTATTTTCGAATCAACATCGGGTTTTGGTAAGCAATTGTTTATCGAAACAAATGGGATGGTGGAAAAAATAAAGCATATATTTCTTGCAGCTGGAATGCGATTTATAACTACCTTTTCTGAACTTGGTTTTAGTATTGGAACCCCTGTTCCAAATTTTAAAGCAACTAGTGGTCTTCAATTGTTACCATTCCGTGATTTTTCATATCAACAGTCAAATGAATTGTTTCAGCGTAGTTCAATAAATTCTTTAGATTGTCCGGAAGGATTAAAATTCAGAAATGTCACCAAAGTATTTGATTCATTATTTTTTCACCCATTACTGGATGCAAATGGGTCTCTAGTTGCGATGGTTGATGGAGTAATGGCGGGGTTTGTAATGGTTGTAAAGCAGCAGGATCAAGCTGAAATCGCGTATATAGGCGTTGCAGAAGAATGCAGATCAAGAGGAGTAGGAAGCGCTTTGATTGGAGAAGCCTTAGTAATTCTTGCACGGGATAAAGTTAAAAATTTAACTGTAATTGTTGATGAAGGAAATTTTCCTGCATTAAATTTATATCTGCGATTCGGAATGAAACTTAGAAAGAACAGGATTTTATTTTTAACTGAAGGGTGATTTTTTTTCGAGGAAAAGCGACCTTTATAAAGAACTTTTAAAAGATTTAAAAATTTGATTTGCTTAAAAAATTACAGTGTCTAAATTACTAATCTCTGAAGGTGGCAAACGTGGTTCCCCGACCATTTTTGTTTCTTATCATTCTAGTTCATTTGATTTATATTAGAGTTGCATGATTACCCCAATCATTCAAGAGTTGGATATTCCAACCTTGGAGAAATTACTTATTGTACGCATCGGAAAACCACGGTTTGACCTGTGGTTTGGGAAGCGCGTCTCTTTCGTGTTAAACGACGATAAGTTGTTTGTTTTTGTACCTAATAATCATTTTCTCGAATGGTTAAATAACAAGTTTCGTAAAAATATCGAAGATGCAGTTAAAGATTGTCTTTTGGGGCCCAAGCAAATTGTTTTTCAAATCTCCCAGCAAACTTTGTCCCAACCAACGCTCAAAGATGCTGAAGATTCCATTGGAAATAGTATCCCTTTGGGTGCGCCTGAGTTAAATGTTGTTAAATCAGATGGAATTGTTCAATTAATGAATGTTCCAGGAACAAAAGAAGCTAAAAAACGGGACTGGCTTGATTTTAAATCTTTTGTCGTTGGGGAATCGAATAAGCTTGCTTTTGAAATGGCCCGTAGTTTGAGTATTGAAAAAAGAGGCGATACAAGTCCATTAGTTATTTTTGGCCCGCAAGGATGTGGCAAAACCCATCTTTTAGAATCATCCTTCAGGTCTTTTAAGAATTCATTTCCATTATTACCTGCAGAGTTTATTAGCGCAGAAGAATTTACTAGCCAGTTTGTCGTAGCTATGCACAAAAATCGCATGCCTGCATTTCGTGCTAAAATTCGCTCTAATTCATTGTTTGTGTTTGATGATGTTCACTTGCTTGCTGATAAACCCGCCACTCAAAAAGAGTTGATGCTTAATCTTGATGTAATTACCCAAAAAGGGGGCAGCATAATAGCAGGAATGGATTGTCATCCTCGAATGGCAAAAAAAATTATGCCCGAACTGCTAGACCGATTAATGTCTGGTATGATTTGTTCGGTTGGGGTGCCTGAAGATTCATTGCGTATAGCTTTAATAAAGCGTTATTGGTCTATGTTATCGAACCAAGAACTTAGCTTAGAAGTTACTGAATATTTAAGTAAAGAAGTTCGGGGTAATGTTAGGATAATTCTTGGGGTTTTAAAGCAATTGTCTAATTCCGCAAGAATAAACAGAGTACTTCCTACATTGGAATTGGCTCGGTCTATTGTCGGCGGTTTTATTCGGTGTGTCTTTAAATCGATAAGTTTGCAAGATATCGATGAAGTTGTTAGTACTTTTCTTTTATTGTCACCCGGAGCACTAAAGTCTGGAGTCAGGGAAGAAAAAATGTCTTTCCCACGCAATCTTGCCATGTATTTAGCTAGGAAAAATTCTTCTTTCACTTATCGCGAGATTGGAAGTTACTTTGGTAATAGAAATCATAGCACTGTAATTGCAGGCGAAAAAAAGATTGAATCATTAATAAAATATGATTCCCGTGTGCAATTTGCCAACTTAGAATATGATCTCAATTTTCTTCTGCAAAGTATCCAACAAAAGCTTCACTCAGCTAGATCTTAATGTATCACCGCTGTGAACTTGGGTTGAGTGGGTTGAGTATGCCAATTCTTAGGCTTTCCTATTAGAGAATTTGTTTAGTAAATCGTAATTATTCCGTTTGTTCCTGTTATTTCTTCCGATTTGATTATTAGTGAAATGCGGCGAATAACAGATTGGCAATGCCGCAGGCCTTCG
>CAMDHK010000055.1 GCA_945897965.1 Candidatus Kuenenia stuttgartensis
CTTGGCTTGGCCAAAATTTGTGCAGCCACTTGCAATTTGCAAATAACTAACGATCAAAATCATTCGAAACAGCATAGCCATGAACATTCCTGTGCCTAAAGTTTCCTTTGGGGGGCAGCAATATCCTAGGACGGGGCTAAGGTCAACCCAAGCCTTGAACTGAATATGGATCTTGGGGGGTCTGGGATGATTGGCTGGAGATGGTTGCTTGCCTTTTTACACCCATATTTTCATTTTACTAAATAGCTCTGGGGGTATTTTTCGCTCTGATACCCTTAAAATCTCACTCCGGAGGTATCGAGTGCTTTGATGCCCAACCACGATCAATTCGTTTTTAAACATCGTTGCTCGTTCGACAAAATCATCGAGATGCATGTGTCCGAATTTGTGGATTTTTTCTCTGCGATGTTTGGACCGAATGAAACTCATTTCCGTAATGAGAATCTTGGCCTCATAAACAGGGGGATAATTATCCAATCCTGCGGGGCTGGTATCGCCTGTGTATGCCAGCAAAGGAGTGCGAATTTCTTGGGTGACCGGGGTGCCCGATAGTCTTAAATCACGAATCTTATCCCCTGAAAACCCCTGAAATTCTTCTTTTAGCTTGTTGCGCCTTTGCCAAACCATAAATCCCAGCGATGGAATCGTGTGGGTGGTTGCAAAAGTGGTAACCACATGATCTCTGCTTAATTCAAATTCCTGGCCAGCTTCTAATCCAACGAGATTGCAATTCATGCGGCCGCGATCAAGCCGTTGAAAAACCAGCAAAAGTTTGCGTAAATCTTCTACCGCATAAGCGGGGACATAAATATTGGGTGGTTCCATTTTCATCATGCGCCTGCGGGCGACATAAATAGGCAGGCTTGCAACATGATCGAGATGGGTATGGCTAATGCACCAGTTAGGTGTGCCCATGAAATCCCAAGGTTGGGCTCCCAGATCGAAGCCCATTTTTAATTCCGGAACCCGCCAATAAGACTGAACTGCAGCCCTAGAATAGCCCTCAATGGTGAGATTATCGTGTGTATGTCGCAGGTAAGGAGCGTTTTCGACCATTAGGTATTCCGCAGTTGGAAGCTTTATATGCCCAAAGTCACTATAAAAACAATGGGCTATAAATCCAAGGTGCACCTTTAATTTAAGGTTTCTAGAAATGATTTTAGAAGGTCTAGTTACCACGATCGGAAAAGAAGGAAGAATCCATGTGGCTCCAATGGGCCCCCGGGTTGATTCTTCGATGTCGCATTTGCTTTTACGCCCGTATTCCACCTCCCAAACTTGCCAAAATTTACTCAAGCATCCCGAAGGGGTTTTTCATGTGACCGATGATGTCACACTGATTGCCCGGGGCGCTATTGGCTTGATGGATTCACCGCCAAACATGCCTGCAAGTATGGTTAAAGGCTTCATCCTAAACGAAAGTTGCAGGGCCTACGAATTCAAGGTGGTTAATGCCGATACATCCGAGGATCGGGTCAGGATGGAATGCGAAGTGGTGAAAGTTCATAGGCAGAGAGATTTTTTTGGTTTTAACCGAGCAATGTTTGCTGTTTTGGAAGCCGCAATTTTAGCATCACGAACCGCATTTTTATCCCTCGAGCAAATCGAAAAAGAATTTACAAATTTATCCACATTAGTACAAAAGACAGGCTCAGAAAAAGAAGCTGCTGCTTTTTCACTCCTCGAACAGTTTGTGCGAAACCAAGCCAATAAGTCAGGCCCGGAATCTTAGTATGCCTATCCACCTATTTGACCCCCTTGCGCCTGCGATTTTTCCGCGCTATTGCGGTGCTTCCGATTTTCAGCGTATTTCTCAGGGAATAGTTCGTGTTACTACGGGCAGTAGATTGCACTTCGGTTTCCTAAACCTCACTCCAAATAATATCCCTTTTTGGGACGACCTTAATGGCAACCCCACCCTTCCTGTGCGCAGGTTTGGTGGTATTGGGTTGATGATTCCTAACCCAGGGATTTCCGTTCTTGCAGAAGTATCAAACTCTTGGAGCTATCAAGGTGGGCATGTGCAAAGGGTTGAAGAATGCGCACTGAAGCTGCAAGCCTATTGCGAAAAGAACAATATCCCCCTTAAACCTTGCAAGGTTGTTGTCGAAAAATCAGCTCCTCATCATGTGGGTTTGGGTACGGGAACCCAGCTTGCTCTGGCTTTGGGGAAATCTCTGCTGCTTGCCAACGGTTTTGATATGCCCACAAAAGAACTCGGCCCGATTTTTGGTAGAGGCAACCGGTCTGCGATTGGCCTTTATGGTTTTGATCATGGCGGATTGATTGTTGAGGGGGGTAAAACCAAAGAGGACAAAATATCCCCTCTAATCTCTAATCTTCCTTGGCCTAGCGAATGGCAGATCGAATTGCACTACGATAGCGAAAAGCCCGGCGTTCATGGCGTAGAGGAAGTGAATGCATTTAAAGAAATTATGAACGCCCCCAAGGATAACGAATTGCTTTCTGCGAATTCCAGAAATGCCTTGTTGGGAATCTTGCCTGCCATCGTTTCGAAAGATCTTGAAGCGGTGAGAAAATATATATTTGATATGAATATGCGAACGGGAAGGGTGTTTGAGCCTTTCGAGGGCAAAGAAGAAACAGCGAAGTCAGGCTCAAAAGAATTGGCGGATTTTTGTGGCCAGAGTTCCTGGGGCCCCGTTAAATTTCAAATCAGAAAATCTTAATCAAAGTTCAGCTTAATAAGTATGCGTAAACGAAGAATGCAACCAGCACCGTGTTTTGTTGTGATGGTTGCATCTTTGTGTCAGACAAAAGCAAGTAGTTGATTGAATAATTGCCGGAGCAATTATTTCTTTACATCTGGGTTGACTACTTTTTCTGCAGGCCATTTGCCATTAAGAATATCAACCACTGCATGGGCAGCGGAAAGAGCCATGTCGTCTCGCGATTGAACATCCACCCCGGCCATGTGTGCCGTGAGTACCAAATTTTCCATTTCGAAGATTGCAAGCTTGCCTGGTGGTTCTTCTTCAAATACATCAAGTCCTGCACCAGCGATCTTTTTTGCTTTCAAGGCTTCATGGAGATCATCTGTTTTAATAACCCCGCCTCGCGAAGTATTAACCAGGAATGCTGAAGGCTTCATCATTCCTAAGGTGTTCTTGTTGATGATGTGATGCGATTCCTTGCTGTAGGGCAGATGCAGCGATAGGAAATCAGATTGCTTTAAAAGATCTTCCCAACTCAGAAGTTTAATATCATGCTTCTTGCAAAACTCAAGATCGGGGTATGGTTCGTATGCCACAACTTTCATTTCGAATGCCAGTCCCCTAGTTGCCATAGCTTTACCCGTACGGCCAAGCCCAGCCAAACCCAAAGTTTTTCCACGAAGGGGAAGATTTGTTCCGCGTGGGAATTTACCTTGTTCGATTGCTTTGTGTTGCACAACTAGTTTTTTAGCAAGGCCCAGCATCAGGCAGAACGCATGTTCTGCAACCGAACCCTGATTAGTGCCTGGCGCAATGGTGACCACGGTGTTATTGGCGGTAGCGGATTTTAAATTTACCGCATCATATCCCACACCGACCCGGGCGATGACCCTTAGTTGCGGGTGAGCTGAGATTACTTTTTCGTTGTAAGGTTCAGAGCCAGCAAGAACAGCGGTTACACCATTAAGCCAATGGATCAACTCGCTTTCAGAAAGTTGCTCGCCTTTTTTTGGGTAAACGAGTTCATGGCCAGCATCTTTAAGAACTTTGACGAAATCAACTTCAATGCCATCAAGAGGAGAAGGGGCGATAAGAACTTTAGCCATTGTTAGAACCTTTCTTAAAAAACGGGCGGGAATCTTATGAACGATATCCTACAAAAAAAGTCCGCTTGCGGTGCGAAGTTGTAGCGAAATAGTGGAAATAATCTTTACTTTATCATGCCAGAACTTTTCCGCATCAGCCTCGGTTACTAGGGTGAAAGAGATTTTAGACCCGGGCCTGAGTTGCCCAAGGATATCTAGATCTGCCCTGATTACCTGCGCAATTCTTGGGTATCCGCCAATAGTCTGGCCATCCACCCCTAGCACCAACAACTGGCCATCGCGAGCAACTTGGACAGTACCCGGGCAAACTGGTTCGGAAAGCATTTCGTGCTTAAGAGATGGGAAAGGCGGGCCCGAAAGTCGTAATCCCATGCGATTGCTGGATTGATCCACGAGGAAATCTTTGTCGAATAAAGCAGATGCTTTGAAGGAAGAAAATTCCGCACCGTGTGTAACTCTGATCAGGCCTTTGGGTGCTTGCCAACGCCATTCTTCGGGAAGTCGCGATCGCATGCACCAACCTTCATTACAAAGAAGCTTGGTTTTAGCTTTGATGGGTTCTAATGAGGAATTGCTTCCAAGGATATTCGTAACATTGATTCCACCTTTGACGCCGAGGTAGCCACGAACCCCGGTGGTGCAACTTCCTGTCTTGAGCGTTTCGCCCGCCTTGAGAGGAAAAGTATTTAGGTTGTTTAAGTTTGAACCATCAATTTCTAGTTGGCATGGTGGGCCGATGTAGGAAAGGGCCAAATCACTATTTGCTTTTAAAGTTGGTCCGACCAGGCTGAATTCCAGAGCAGGCGTGTTGTCTTCGTTTCCTAGAATAGAATTGCAAAGGTTGTACGACTGATAATCAGCAGTTCCGCCCCAGGGAATCCCCTGATGCCTGGATCCAAATCTTCCCTGATCAACTACAAGGGTGTGTAATCCAGATTCAATAACAGAGATTGTCATGAGAATGCCCTGATTTCGATTCCAAGCTTTTCAAGTTGGCATCGTAACTTTTGTACGAAATGAAAAGCATCGGGTTGGTCGCCATGAATGCAAAGCGTTTGAATGCCCATAGTCTGACCAAGCTTTTGGGCTTGTAAAGCTGCTGTGATAGGGTCGTGAATAAAAGCGTTCGGCAGGTTGCGTGGTACAAGCGTGCCATTAGCCTGATATTGTCGGTCTGCAAATCCTTCCGAGATAAAAGGTACTTTGCCTTTGGATGCATACTGAAGTTCGGAATCAGGCGGCCCAAGTATTGCGAGTTGAAAGCGTTCTGCGATAGATATGATTTTGTCTGCAAGAGTTTTACTTCTTGATGCCTGGTGATAAAGAGCGCCATGCGGTTTTAGGTGTGAAAGCTTGATATGGGCGAAATCAGCAAGTGCGATTAATGCCCCGACTTGGAAAAGGCACTCTGCAAATATTTGATGTTCAGAAAGGTTGGAATCCAAGCGGCCGAAATTTTCCGGGTCGTTGAACCCTGGGTGAACCCCTACGTTAAGTTTGTGGTTCTTGGCATGTTGTAGCAATTCTAAAACCTGACCGGGTGAGCCCGCATGCCTGCAACAGGCTATGTTGATGGAAGAAACCAAAGGTAATAACTCGAAGTCGTTACCAATGCCTTCGCCGAGATCGCAATTCAGATCGAGGTGCATTGGAGGGCCTATTTTTTTTTGGGTCGGAAAGCCACCACGATGCTTTCGTGGGTGGTAAGAAAAGGCCCATCAATCAAATCAATGCAGTAGGGGATAGCGGGAAAAACCGCTAGCAAGCAATCTCGGATTGCAGAGGGTTTTCCGGGTAGATTGATGATCAGACTGCTACCCCGAATGCCTGCGATTTGCCTAGAAAGAATTGCGGTGGGAACAATTTTAAGCGAGATAGCTCGCATTTGTTCGCCAAACCCATCGAGGATCTTGTCGCAAACTGCTTCTGTCGCTTCGGGGGTTACATCTCTTTTTGCGGGCCCAGTCCCACCTGTTGTAACTACTAGACAGCATTTTTCGACATCACATAATTCTTTGAGGGTCGATTCGATTAATGGTTGTTCGTCTGGGATTATTTTTGCGACAGTTTCGAAGTTGCATGAGAGTATTTCGTGCAAAAGGTCGTTGATAGCGGGGCCGCCAAGGTCTTGATAAACTCCTAGGCTTGCCCGATCAGACACTGTGACGATGCCTATGCGAATTGGATTGTTCATGATAATTTGTCCGATCTTTATGATTTTCTTCTTGGGTTGAAGATAATATAGCAACACAATGACATTTTTACCCCTGCCTTTAAAGGAGAAAATATGAGAACTGTATGGAGATTTCATGGAGCGGGAGAATTGGTGTTTGGCTGGGGTGCAGTAAATGAGGCAGGCGAGCTATCATCACGCATGGGTTTAAAGCGTGTTTTTCTTCTAACAGATAAAACCTTGCTTAACTTTGGAATTGCTCAGAAGGTGATCGACCCGCTGAAAAATGCAGGCATCGTTGTCGAGGTATTCGATGGCGGTGAACCCGAACCCACGCTTCCCGCAGTTTTAAAAGCCATCGAAGCTGCCAGAACTTTTGGCCCTGATGGTGTTTTTGGTGTTGGCGGTGGCAGCAATATGGATATGGCAAAGATTGTTGCAAAGGTTCTGGCACACGGGGGCAGCCCTCTGGATTATGTTGGTGATGATCGTTTGCCTGGGCCAATACTTCCTTTAATTTGCGTTCCCACTACTGCGGGTACAGGATCTGAAGTTTCTGGTGCAGATGTTTTTACCGACCCTTCCACCCAGCTAAAACTAGGATCGCTTAGCAATTACCTTCGCCCTCGCATTGCAATTGTTGATCCACAAATGTCTGTTTCATGCCCGAAAAAAGTCACCGCAGATAGCGGCATCGATGCCCTTACTCATGCCATTGAAGCCTTTACTGCAGTGGATAACGAGGTGTTCCCGCTTCCCAAGGGCCAGCGTTCGGTCTATCAGGGCAGGCATTTCTTTGGCGATATGGTTGCTGAAAAAGCCATCAAGCTTTGTGGTCAATTTCTTAAGCGTGCTGTCCTTGATGGTAATGATCTCGAAGCTAGAGAAGGGATGGCTTTGGCTGCAACTCTTGGCGGTTTGGCCTTTTCGAATGTGGGCGTTGCTGCGGTTCATGCATTGGAATACCCCATTGGCGGTGCGGTGCATTGTTCGCATGGCGAAGGCAATGGTTTGCTGCTTCCTTATGTGATGAAGTTCAATCTGCCTGAAAGAAAGAAAGAATTTGCATTGATTGCAAATTGGCTTGGTGTAAGCACGCAGGGCCTAGATGAAGATGCTGCAGCAAATAAAGCTGTAGAAGCGGTGGAGAAGTTGCGAAGTGAAATAGGCATCCCCGGGAAGCTGAGTCAGATCGGGGTGAAGGAAAATCAGTTGCACGAATTCGCTGTCAAATCGCATTCGATACAAAGGATTTTAAGAGTGAATCCGAGGACTACTTCGGTAGAAGATCTTGAGAAAATATTAAGAGATGCTTTTTGATGCAGACTCTGGTTTTCCGAAAAGGAATAAGAGGATTCGATCGAAACGATCACGCCAATCGTTTTCGTGATGCTGCCCACCAACGATTTCCTGATAGTAGTAGTTCCATCCAGGAAGCAATCCGATTTGTTCAAGCCTGCTTGCAAGTAATCGGGTGAGAGTGAAAGGTGGGTTAACGCATCCAGGATATTTGCCCTCTTCGGTGCCCATGTCGAACCAGATTCTGGAGTTCGATAATCGGGAAGCCTGAGCTAAAACATCATAAAGGGATTTTTGATTGGCCCACCAGAGTGAAGCGGAGATTGCGCCACACAAGCCAAAAACTTCGGGATAATCTAGCGCCAAGGTGAGAGAGACAAGCCCGCCAAGGGATGAACCCGCAATACCACAATTTTCGGGGCCCGATTTGGTTTGATAATGCGAATCAATGAAAGGCTTGAGTTCTTCGGTCAGGAACTTTCCATAATTTCTGGCATTCCCCCCACGTTTCTCTCTCGCATCCCGTTGCAAAGTGTATTCCTCTTCGCGTTGAAGATTGTTATCAACACCCACTAAGATTAATGGCCTAAGAAAGCCCTGCCGGATCAGTCGCTCTGCTGTTTTATCAGCTTCCCAAATCGAACCATAAGCTGCATAACGCTTGTCAAACATGTTTTGGCCATCATGCAGATAAAGCACTGGATACGTTGAATCAGGGTTGTAACCCGGAGGCAACCAAACAGCGATAGTGCGCTTATTATCCAAATTTTCTGAGTGGAAATCGAAGTGGTAGCGAAGTTGGGAAGTATCTGAAAGCATCAGAATAACTCCGATGCTTTAGGTTTTGGTAGTTGGATAAATGATGGTCCGAATGCCTCGGGTAGCAAATCGCACAACCGATAAAATTTCGTTTCGCCTGAAAGGTTCGCAACCCAGAGTTCAAGGTTTGGTGCGAACTCGAAAAGGAATTGCCTGCAAGCACCACATGGTGGGCAGGGCGTTTCAGAATCTGCAACAATCACCATTTGCGTGAAAGTTTGAACCCCAGCAGCAACTGCAGTACAAACCGTTGTTCGCTCTGCGCAAAGCGTAAGCCCGTAGCTTGCATTTTCAACATTGCATCCGGAAAATATTTCACCAACAGAACCTCGCAAAGCCGCACCAACCTTAAACCCAGAATAAGGAGCATAGGCCTTTTGTCTGGCATATATCGCTACTGATAGTAAGTCTTCGGGTGGTTTCATGGGTTTCTCTGAATCATGTTAGTTTATTAATAACATGCACTAAAGGATTTCTTCAAGTATCAACCCATTTTCTTTTTGTGGTTGCTCATCAATCACCAAGGCATGGAGGCATAGGTCTGCTGCTTTTTCCAATCCTTTGCCATTCCTGTGCCTGATTTCCATGATGATATCACCTTTATGCACTTTACAGGAAGGCTTACGATGTAAAATAATTCCAACACCTGCGTCTACCGAAGCTTCAGCTTTGTCGCGCCCAGCACCAAGATGGCATGCAGCCCACCCAAGTTTGCAGGCATCGATGGCATTAAGCCAACCAGATTCGCAAGCTTTAATCTCATGAACCCCAGCAGAGATATCAAGAAGATTGGGATTATTGATGACTCTAGGATCGCCTCCCTGGGCTTCGATAAGGGCTGCAAATTTTGCAAGCCCTTCGCCTGATGCAAGTTTATTTCGCACTAATTCAGTTGCCTGATGAATGTCAGGCCGGATACCCCCCATTTGCACCATCCTCGCAGCAAGATAAATTGAAAGCTCCATGGTGTCTTGAGGGCCGTTCCCTTTTAGAATTTCAATGCACTCCTGTATTTCTAGTGCATTTCCAATTTTGTAACCCAGAGGAGAATCCATATTAGTGATAATCGCCTGGCATTGGATGCCAGACTTGCGAGCAGTGTTAGCAATTGACTTTGCTAATTTTCTTGCCTTATCGAGTTCAGGCATGAAGGCTCCCATGCCTGTTTTAACATCCATGATAAGCCCTTGAATGCCTTCTGCAATTTTTTTGCTAAGGATGGATGCGGTAATCAGGGGGATGGATTCAACCGTTGCAGTTACATCACGAAGAGAATAAAGAATGCGGTCTGCTGGCGCGATTTCGCTTGTCTGACCAATCATTGCGATCCCTAGAGTGCGCAATATTTTATCGAAGCAGTTAAGATCCAGACGGACATTAAACCCCGGGATCGATTCGAGTTTGTCAAGCGTACCCCCGGTATGGCCAAGTCCGCGCCCCGAAATCATGGGAACATAAACGCCACACGCTGCAGCCAGTGGCCCAAGAATGATCGAGGTTTTGTCGCCCACGCCCCCGGTGCTGTGCTTGTCGATCACGGGGCCGGGGAGATCGGCCCAGGAAAGAATTTTTCCAGAACTAGCCATGAGTTGGGTAAGATTCGAGGTTTCGCGGGTGGTCATTCCTTCAAAAAAAATAGCCATTAACATTGCTGATAGCTGGTATTCGGGCCATGTACCCTTAGCCGCCCCGGTTACAAAGCATTTAAGTTCAGATTCCGAAAGAGAAAACCCTTCTCTCTTTTTTCTGATAAGTTCCGGGATAAGCATTCCTTGAAATCCCTCCATTTAAATAGCAAGCCCATGTTTATTATTATGTGATAAAGAGGTATCATCTTAACTTGAAGAGGAAATTAAAGCGATCTCCAAACGGATGTAAATCATGGAACCTGGCATAGTAGTCAAAAAAAACAAAATACTGGAAGTAATATATTTTCTTGCTGAATCGATTCCCACCTTGTTGGTAACTGCTGGGTTGTTGGGTATTGGATATTGGGGCGCAACGACAGAATGGACATTTAAATTTCCGGGCAGTGCGGAATCAGAAGCAAAAAGTCAGGAAGAATCAAAAGAAGTTGATGCTTCTCTTTGGAAGGTGGAGGGTGGATCAGATAAGACAAACCCTTACGAAAAAGCAACTCTTACTGCGCCAAGCAAAGAAGTATTAGATCTTTCCGAGTTGGACTTTCTTACGATTGAATCTCAAGCGCTTATTCAAACCATTTCTGGGACAGGATATATTGAATTTGATTCGCTCAGAAAGGGAAGCATCAGTTCCAAAGCTCCCGGTGTGGTTTCTCGGATTTTGAAAAAACAGGGAGATAAAGTTTTGAAAGGCGAAATAATAGCCATAATTGATTCTCACGATGTAGGCAAAGCCAAAACAGATTTTATGCAATCGCTTGTGTTGAAGGATAACCGGAAAAAATCGATGGAACGTGGCCAGTTAGCAGCGGCAGTCATCCCGGAAAGGCAGATCCGAGAATTGGAAATGGTGTTCAGGGAAATCGAAATCAAGCTGCTTGCTGATTTACAGACACTCACCAATTTTGGATTTACGATTGAAACGGTGGACTATAAAAACCTTTCTGATGCAGATATCTTCAAAAAGATTTGCGAAATCGGTATCCCTGAATCCGTTATCAAGGAGTACAAAGGTTCGCTCTCTGCAAATCTGCTTCCCCTAAAAGCCCCTTTCGATGGCCAGATTATTACAGTGATTAAAGGCATAGGTGAACATGTTGGCCCAACAGATGCCCAGTGCATTCTGGCAGATGCTTCCAAACTTGTCCTGATTTTTAATCTTCCCTTGGAAGCAGTTCAGTTGGTGAAGGTTGGTCAAGATTTTCGATTCAAGGCTGAACTTGTTGAAGACCAGATCATCACTGGGAAAATTGACTGGGTCTCACCCGAGCTTGATGATAAAACCCACACGGTTAAGGTGCGTGCTTCTTTTGCCAACCCTGATGGGAAGGTGCGCCCAAATACTTTCGGGAAAGGTGATATTCAAGTAGGGAAACAAGTGAAAGCAATAATTGTCCCAGATTCCTGTATTCAATACATGAGTAACAAACCTTTTGTTTTTGTCCAACTGAATGATCTTTCGTTTCAGGCAAAAGCGGTGGAGCTTGGGATTCGCAATGGTGATAAAATGCAAATCACCAAAGGACTTTTAGCGGGCGAAAAGGTTGTCTTTACTGGTTCGAACATGTTGCGCGCAGAGCTTCTCTCGAAACTAGAAGTGCAGTAATTTAATAATTTAGGCGCAAAAAAATGATTGATGGAATTCTTAAATTTTCGCTTAAGTACCGAATTTTCGTTGTTTTGGGAATGCTGGTGTTTGCAGCTTTTTCGCTCTGGATGCTGCCCTCGCTGACTATCGATGCTTTTCCCGATACCACACCCGTACAAGTCCAAATCAACACCTATGCAATAGGCCTTGCTGCTGAAGAAGTGGAAAGGCAGGTGACTTTTCCCATTGAGCAGGAAATCAATGGCATGCCCAAACTTCATCAACTCAGATCATTATCGAAATTTGGATTATCCCAGGTGACCGTAACCTTTGAGGACGGTACAAACATCTATTTTGCCCGTCAGCAAGTTACCGAACGCATTAATAATGCAGTCCTACCAGTAGGGGTGGTTAAACCAACCTTAGGCCCAGTTGCCACCGGTTTGGGCGAAGTTCTCCATTTCATGGTGCAGCCTGCTTCGCCTGAAACAAGCTTGACAGATGTGCGAACTTTTTTTGATTGGGTAGTAAAGCCCAGCCTCCGGAAAGTCCCTGGAGTTGCAGAAATCAACGCGTGGGGTGGCGAAAAAAAACAATACCAGATACGCATTGATCCTGATAGGCTGATTACTTACGACATTTCTTTTGAGCAAGTGGTTGACGCCATCAAGGCCACCAACATGAATGCTGGGGGAAGCAACATTAACCGGGGTACGGAAACTCTGATCATTCAGGGAATTGCTCGAACTACAACCTTGGATGAAATACGCAATATCGTGGTGGGTATCAAGAAAGACATCCCGATACATGTTTCTGACGTTGCTGTAGTAATGGTTGGAAATGAGAGTAGGTTGGGTGCGATTAGTTACATGGGAAAAGGTGAAAGCGTAATGGGATTGGGTTTCATGCTGATCGGGGAAAGCAGCAATGCTGTTACCCACCGTCTTAAAGATAAATATGAAACAATTAAGGCCAGCCTTCCCAAAGATATCAAAATGGATATTGCTTATGACCGCACCGAGTTGGTGGACAAAGTGATCGGTACGGTAAGAGGGAATTTGTTTGAAGGTGGCCTTCTGGTAATTGCCATTCTTTTCATTTTTTTGGGGAACCTGAGGGCGGGAATTGTTGTTGCAACTGCAATCCCGTTCTCTATGTTTTTTGCATTCAATGGAATGATGGCGTTTGGGATCGCAGGCAGTTTATTAAGCTTGGGTGCAATCGATTTTGGGATGGTCGTAGATAGTTCTGTGGTTTTGGTAGAGCACCTTATGAGCAGGATGGGCGAGGAGGGCGCAGAAAAACGCAACCGACTCGAACTTATTTACGAAGCTGCGATGGAAGTGCGAATGCCCACCCTTTTTGGTGAGCTAATTATTATCATTGTTTATCTTCCAATTTTGACACTCGAGGGCGTTGAAGGAAAGTTGTTCAGGCCAATGGCCCTCACAGTTGTTTTTGCGCTTGTTGGCTCCTTGATTTTGTCGCTCACTCTTATCCCCGCACTTGCCTCGCTACTTTTGCCCAAGAAAATGAGCCATTCGGACCCTATTGTTGTGCGGATTGCGGTTTGGATCTATAGGCCATTATTGAAGTTGGTTTTGAGATTCCGCATTGCTGCAATTCTAATTGTGGTGTGTGTAAGTTTGGTGGCAGTAATGATGGCCAGATCGCTTGGATCGGAGTTTATTCCGAAACTTTCGGAGGGTGCGATTGTAATTAATATTTTTAGGCCCGTTGGCACAAGTATCCAAGAAGCAGTGCGTTACAACACCAAGTTGGAAAAAATGGTTCTTGCAGCCTTCCCTGATGAAGTGAAAAGGGTTTGGAGCAGACTGGGTTCGCCCGAAGTTGCAACCGACCCGATGGGCCCGGAAGAAACCGATTTTTTTATTACACTCAATCCCCGAGAGAAATGGACCAAAGCCAAGACACAGGAAGAACTAGTAGGGTTAGTTGATGAATTAATGAAGCCCTTGATTGGCCAAGAATATTCGTTTACCCAGCCCATTGAACAGCGGGTGAATGAAATGATTTCCGGAGTTCGTGCGGATGTTGCTGTCAAAATATTTGGTGATGATTTCGAGGTATTGAAGAAGAAGGCAGAACAGGTTGAACAAATATTAAAAAACATCCAAGGTGCTGAAGATATACTTGTAGAGCCCGTAAGCGGGCAGCCTGTGTTGCAGATTAAGTTGAAGCAGGAGCAACTTGCGACTCATGGTCTTGCTGCAAAAAATGTGCTGCAACATATCGAAACTTTGGGCAGTCAGCCTTTGGGCGAAATACTCGAGGGGGAACAACGATTTCCTTTGGTTGCAAAGTTCCCTGATAATCTTAGATCTAGACCAGAAGCTGTTGGCGCATTAATCGTCACAAGTGCGAGTGGTGAAAAAATCCCTCTCGCAGGAATCGCAGATATCCAAGAAATTCGTGGACCTTCAAGAATTTCTAGAGAGTGGGGGCAGCGCAGAATAACTATTCAGTGCAATGTCCGAAATCGTGATGTCGGAAGCTTTGTTAATGAAGCCCAGAAGCAAATCAAATCCAAGGTGAGTTTTCCCACAAGCAGATACAGGGTAGAATGGGGCGGCCAATTCGAACAACTTGCCGCTGCTAAGTCCAGACTTGCAGTAATCGTTCCCATTTCACTTTTGATGATTATCTTTCTTCTTTATCTCACCTATAGAAATATGACTGATACCCTGATTGTTTTTACATCAGTGCCCCTAGCTTGCATAGGAGGCGTTGCTGCACTTTGGTTTAGGCAAATGCCTTTTTCCATATCCGCAGCAGTTGGATTTATCGCCCTTTTTGGGCTTGGGGTTCTTAACGGAATGCTGCTGGTTACTTTTATCAGGCAGTTAAGGGCGGAAGGGATGGCCCTTTTGCTGGCTATTGAAAATGCAGGTATTACCCGCCTTCGAGCCGTGCTTATGACCGCATTAGTTGCTGGATTTGGGTTTATTCCAATGGCTTTTAGTGATGGGGTTGGTGCAGAGGTTCAAAGGCCCCTTGCAAGTGTTGTGATTGGTGGCGTAATAAGTAGCAGCGCCCTAACCCTTTTTATTCTTCCTGTAATCTATTCGTTCTTTGCGCCTAAAAAAGTTCCACCTTTAGAGACGAAATAGGCTTTGAAAAGGATGATCCAAAGTTGAGGTAGAGGAAATCGGCTCAACTTTGCAAGGTTCTATTCATGTTGAAGTTTTAAAACCTACTAAACTTCTTAGTCATCATCACCATCGGAATCGAAGGAAGAAGACTGGCTTTCTTGAGAAAGATAAAAAATACGAATCTTAGCGCTGTCGCGCATCAAATCGATCCTGCCTATTTCAATTCGATGGATTGGAAGTCCGGTCCTTAGTTTCAAATCTTCAATCAGTTGGTTCCGGTTCTCAGGTTTAATTAATTCGATTTTTTCGTAAATGACCATTTGGCTGTTTTCGTGAGGCAGTGTTACCTTGCGATCTAAAACAAAAGTTAAAAGCAGCAATACGCCATTCGAAATAAGCAGTTCAGGTAACCCTGTGTCCAAACTGGAGAGGGCGTTTAATATCCCGATTGTCACACTTGTAAGAAGGTAAGCCATTTCCCTGATAGGGACAGAAACTGAACGATATCGGATAATGGAGAAAATCGCAAATAATCCGAATGCAAAGCCTATCTTGATGGTTGCACTGCTAAGAAGATAGCAGATTATGAAGTTGATTATGTTGAAAAGGAAGAAGGAAAAAAGAAAATCTTTGTTTCTATGTCTAGGGTAATAAATGATTCTAACGAGCAGGAAAATCACAAGTGCGTTCAGTGCGAAACGGAATCCGAATTCTGCCAGTCTCGACCCCCCAAAGAAGACAGTAGTGGCGAGTTCGGGTTTATCAAGGATCATTTCGTTCATTATTTATTTTGGTAACCAGTAAGAGTTCGGGTTTAAAGGCGTTGTGTTTGACCAATTCAAGGATGGCGGTTCCTGTTGCATATTTACTAAATGATCCTTGCCTGATGCCAAGTTTTTTAATGGCTTCAATAAATAGGCATTTTGGTGTTATGCGCCTGCTTTTCACTTCTGCAACAACAAGGTGCGGAAGTTCTTTTGCTTCCACCATATTTTCAAATCTAATATTCATGTCAAGTGTAACTTTGATGTTCTCTGACTTGGATACCATGGTGATGCGATCATAGGAAATGGTGATTTTTGGTTTTAGGCAATAATCTTGGTAACCTAGTGATGCAATGAGTTCACTCTGTGCTTGATTTAATTCAGATAGAACAGCGGGTTCTTCTGTACGAATTTTTTCTGTTTTCTTTCTGGAGGTCTTGCACTTTACTTCAAAGAAAACTTTCTGGATGTCGGTGTACTTGCGCCAGCGAACTTTGATTCTTTCGGGTTTGCCATTATGGTGCATTAAGTAAAGCTTGAAATCATCCGTGTCGAGGTAGGTGCTTTCGTAATGAAAAACAGTCTGGTTTTTGATTTTCAGGACCTGATAGTCGGAAGCCATTTGACTAATAATAGATTCAAGCTTGGATCGGTGGAAAACAAACTTTGAATCAAACCGGCCAAGCAGTTTCATTTTGTCGAGATCATCAAGAGAAATGGTGTTGAATGAATCAAAAAGCAAAGGCGGCAAAGAATTGCCTCTGATTATTTGGGAATCTTGGTTATCTTGAGTCGGTTCTTGTAGCATCATGCTTTCAGGTTGATTAAATAGATTCGTGATAGGTCTACACTATTCGCCATCATGCTTGCGGGGTTTATCCTCTTCATAGGCATTTAGAATTTTCTGAACAAGAGGGTTTCGAACTATATCCGCTTCTCCCAAATGTATTATCTTAATTCTATCAATATTTTTCAAACGGTTCAATGCATCAGTTAATCCGCTTTTAGTATGTGGGGGTAAATCGACCTGGGTTATATCCCCAGTAACGATAACTTTTGAGCCATAACCCATTCGGGTAAGAAACATTTTCATTTGTGAAACGGTGGTATTCTGGGCTTCATCCATGATGATGACAGCTTGGTTTAGAGTTCGCCCGCGCATGTAAGCAAGAGGTGCGATTTCGATGATATCGTTTTCGAGATATCGTTTAACTTGGTCGGGGTCCATCATGTCATTAAGAGCATCGAAAAGTGGGCGCAAATACGGATTGACTTTGGCTGCAATATCGCCTGGTAGAAATCCAAGTCGTTCACCCGCTTCGACTGCGGGCCTGACCAGAACAATTTTTTTGATCAAACCCTGCCTCAAATTGCTTACTGCCATTGCAACTGCGAGCCAAGTTTTGCCTGTGCCTGCGGGACCAACGCAAACCGTTAGATCATTGTCAAGCATGGCTTTGACATAAATTGCCTGCCCATCGGTTCTGGGGCGGAGGAATTTGCCTACAGAATCGGGGAGCTTTTCGGAGTTATGCGCAGGGCTGATTCTGTCGCCCCCGGAATGAACCACTTCGATGATTGTTCGAACTTCTTCCAAAGAAAGAGCGCCTTGATGCCTTAGGCTTTCGCGCATGCGAGAAATAATTCTTGAAGCCTGATCGATTTGTTCCTGAGTGCCTTTGAAAAGAAGTTGATCGCCCCGACCTAAGACTTGCATATCCAAGGCCTGTCTGATTTCTTTCAAGAATTGATCTCTATTGCCGGAAAGGAGAACGGATTCTTCTCTGCTATCAAGAGGGATGGCTAAGTCTATCATTCAGGGTTCCTGATTTAATAAAGGAAAAAAAGCCAGGCAATCGGCCCAATTAATAAAAGAGAATCGAGTAGGTCAAGAATGCCTCCAAAGCCTGGAATTACTTGGGAAGCATCTTTAGTGCTGAGATCGCGTTTAATAAGACTTTCGACGAGATCAGCAAAAACACCACCTAACCCAATGATAACGCCAAAAGCAATAGATGCAAGGGTACAGCAAAGAGGTGTATTTGGGAAAAATTTAGTCCAAATAAAAGCGATCCCAGCAGAGAATAAAATACCACCAACAAACCCTTCCCAAGTCTTCTTGGGGCTAAGCAAGGGGGTCATCAGATGCCTGCCGAAAAGCTTTCCTGTGAAGTAAGCTCCAATATCGCAACACTTGGTTACAGTGATGGTAATGCCTAGGCAATATAGACCAATGTACGGGTTAATCTCAGATCCTATCCAGCGGAGTTGGATTAGGAAGCTAGGTAAAAGTCCCAGATAAACAATGATAAAAGCAGAGAGAGAGAGATTATTGGTGCTAACGCCTGGGGAGCGGAATTTAAACATTTCAAGGAGGATAATCGCGAAGTAAAAAGCAATGGCTGTGCCCCCGGTTATCTGCCAAGAATGAAATGCAGGAGGGAGCAAATTAGAATGCGGGATCCAGTTTGAAGTAAGAATTGTAGAAACTGCCAGCATGAGAAGATTTTTACTAGGGGTGAGATCAGGATTTTTGAAGAGTTCAAGTAATTCTCTGGTAGCTAAAAAGCCACCGCTAACACAAATCAGCAGTAAAAAAGGATACCAAGGCGCAAGAAAGAGGTCTGCCACCAATGCACTAGATATTGCCCCTACAAGTAAAATACCAACAAAGATTCTTTTTCTCATGGAATGTTAATTCCAGAAAAAGGGGAAACAAGTTTAATAGAAAATGCTAGGTATCGCATTAACTTTTGAGGCCTCCGAAGCGCCTTTCCCGTTTTGAATAATCACTCAAGGAGGCGTGCAAGGTTGCAATATCGAAGTCGGGCCAGGGTTTTTCAGTGACCCAAATCTCAGCATAAGATATCTGCCAGAGTAAAAAATTACTGACTCTCATTTCGCCCGCAGTGCGAATCAGAAGGTCTGGGTCGGGCATACCGCTGGTGTTTAACGAAGAAGAGATAACCGATTCATCAATGCTATTGACGGAAATTGAACCATCTTTGATAAGTGATGCGATCTTTTGGACAGCATCAACGATTTCTTGTCTGCCCCCGTAATTGATCGCCAAGCATAAACCCATTCCCGTGTTATCCCTGCAAACTCTGATCGTTTCATCGATTTCATGCTGGACAGAATTAGGCAGCATTTCTTTTCTGCCGATGGTGCTGAAACGGATATTCTTTTCTAGAAGAAGTGGCCTTTCTTGAATCAGATAGCATTCTAAAAGTTGCATGAGGAAATCAAGTTCAGGCTGAGGCCGTTTCCAGTTTTCACTGCTGAAACAAAAAAGGGTGAGTTGGTGTATGCCAATGCGGGAACATTCTTCAACAATGTTTCTGACAGTTTGCATGCCTTGCGCATGGCCTTCAACCCGTGGTAATCCCTTAAGCTTAGCCCATCGACCATTACCATCCATGATGATTGCAATATGTGCGGGTAGCCTAGACGGATCGAACTCTCCAAAAGGGGAATCCATGAAAGAAGTTTTCTGAATAGTCTGAGACCTAGTCAAATAAGGCACTCCCGCAACTATAGTCGTTTTATACCCGACCAGTAAAAATCGTCTGAGACCTTTCTGGGCCCACAGATATAAGCTTAACAGGAAGCTCAAGAATATCACCGATTCTATCAGCATATTTTCTTGCAGCGGTAGGTAAATCTGAAAGCTTTGAGGCAGTAGTCAATGATTCATTCCAACCTTGCAGGGTCTCATAAATAGGTTTGCAACGCTCAAGCTCTTTAGCATCCGTGGG
>CAMDHK010000056.1 GCA_945897965.1 Candidatus Kuenenia stuttgartensis
AAGAAAATTAACAACTACACCCGTTGGGCAACCGTTGTAATCTGCTTCTTCCAAGCTTTTATGTATGTTCAATTTATCATGCAACCTTCTTCTAGGGGTGGGCAGGGCTTCGCTTTGACACAACCCATTGATTACAATGTAGGTTACTATTGGATTACCATGGTCCTTATGATGACCACCGGAACAATGTTTCTTATGTGGATGGGCGAACAGATTGACGAATATGGAATTGGTAACGGTATAAGTTTAATTATTATGGCTGGTATTGTTGCAAGAATTCCTGCGGCAACTGCTTCGTTACTTTTCGAAAACGGTAAATTTAAAGAATCTATATTTACGCTTGGTGGTGGTTCTAGCCAAGACATCAGCTTCGAAAAACTAGTTGTCTTGATGTTACTTTTTGTAGTCGTAGTAGTTGCTGTTATTGCAATTACTAAAGCTCAAAGACGAATTCCAACGCAATCAGCGAAACATGTACGTGGCCGAAAAGTGTTTGGCGGTACTAGGCAGTTTTTACCTTTGAAGGTTAATCAAGCGGGAGTTATGCCTGTTATTTTCGCTAGCAGCTTACTTATCCTACCGTACTTTATTTTCAATTTCATATCGAGTGCAACCGAATGGAGCTGGGCTCTTGCATTAAAAGATGTATTTGAGAGACAAGGATGGGCTTACACTGTTCTTTTTGTTGTAATGATTTATATATTCTGTTATTTTTGGACTGCGATTATATTTAACCCAAAAGATGTTGCGAATAATCTTAAAGATTTTGGTAGTTTTATTCCAGGCTACAGGCCGGGCAAAAGAACTTCAGAATACCTCGAAAAGGTAATGATGCGAATCACGTATGTAGGTGCCGCTTTCCTAGCTATTATTGCTGTTATTCCTACTTTAATCACTAGCACAATGGATGTTAGGCAAGAAGTCGCAAGTTTCTATGGTGGCACGGGCCTTCTAATTGTGGTTAGTGTTGCATTGGATTTGGTTCAAAAAATTAACAGCCATCTCGTAATGCGAAATTATCCAGGGCTAACCGAAGATTAACGTCTTCCTTAAAAAGTATTATCCTGCCTTGTATTGTATTTAACTTTGTTGATTTATTTTGTTTACGAAAACATGATTTAGGTACTTGTTTTTTATAAAACCCAGCCTTAGAACGGTCGTTCCATGCGAATAATTTTAGTTGGTCCCCCTGGTTGCGGTAAAGGCACCCAAGCAAAACTTCTTTCTAAAAGAACAAAGTTAGAGCATATTGGTACAGGCGACCTTCTTAGGGAAGCCATTCGAAACGAAACCTCAGTTGGGCTACGAGCCAAACCTTATGTTGAAGTTGGCAACTTAGTTCCTGATGAACTTGTGAATGATTTAGTGAGTGAACGCTTCCAAAGGGATGACCGACCAAAAACTTTTATTCTTGACGGTTATCCAAGAACGCTGATGCAAGCAAAATCTTTAGATGGCGTATTAGCACTACATGGTTTGCCTTTGACTGCAGTTGTGTTGCTTGATGTGTGTGATGCAGAAATCGTTAAACGAGTAACTGGAAGATGGAGTTGCCCCAAATTAGGGTGCAAGGCAACATTTCATACACAAAGCAATCCGAGTAAAATTTCAGGAATTTGCGATGATTGCCAAACGGTTTTAGTTCAACGCGACGATGACAATGTTGAAACAGTGAAATCAAGGCTAACGGTTTACCATAAAGACACAGTTCCATTACTGCCATATTACGAGCAGCACGGACTGCTTAAAAGAATTCATGGAACTGGTGATATCGAAGAAATTTATCAATCTATGGTACATGCATTAAGCATTTGAGGACCAATGTTGCGAAACCTTTTTGCAAACAGGCCTGAATTAAAATCCCCTCGCGAAATCGGGTTGATGCGCGAAGCGGGAAAATTGGTCGCTGGTGCCCTTAAAATGTGCAAAGCCATGGCAAAACCAGGGGTTATCACTGGTGATATCGATAAAGCAGTCGAAGAATTTTACAAGCAAAATAATGCTTTTTCGCTTTTTAAAGGTTATCCAGGGAAAGTCCCATTTCCCGCAGTCACATGTATTTCTGTCAATGAACAAGTTGTACACGGAATTCCGGGTGGAAAAGTTGTCCGTGATGGCGATATTCTTAAAATAGATACTGCTTGCAAATTGAATGGTTGGTGTGCAGATGCTGCCATTTCGATTCCTATAGGTACAGTCAGTGACGAAAAAAGAAGGCTTATCGAAGTAGGCGAACAGGTACTTAATATTGCCATCAAAGAGCTATCTAGATGCAAATGGTGGACTGAAGTTGCCACTAAAATGCAAAAAGCTGCAGAGGATGCAGGATTCAGTGTTGTAACCCAATATGTGGGGCATGGGATCGGAAAATTAATGCACGAACACCCCCAGGTGCCAAACTATGTTAACCGAGAAGTTAAAAAACAAGATTTCAAACTTGAAGAAGGTTTAGTACTTGCGGTAGAGCCAATGATAAATATGGGTAAGGCGGAAACTGAGGTCCTAAGAGACCATTGGACGGTTGTTACCCGTGATGGCCTGCCGAGTGTTCATGTGGAACATACCTTGGCATTAACCAAAGATGGGGTTTTTGTGTTAACTTCAGATGAAGACTTAATAATAAAAATATAATAAACAAAAGCTTCATTTTGTTGAAGAAAATGAAGAAAAACGAGGATTTGGACTTGTTTTTTCTATCAACTACTTGCCGAAGACCCTTAACCATGGTAAAAAAATAGTTTACCTTAATCCGTCAGAAGGACGGGAGTGAAATATGAAAGTTAGAACTAGTGTAAAACGAATTTGCGAAAAATGCAAATTGGTGCGTCGACAAGGTAAAGTTTATGTAATTTGCAGCGATCCTCGCCATAAACAAAGGCAGGGTTGATCAAGGGAGCTAGAGAATGCCGCGTATTCTAGGTGTAGATATTCCGAATGAAAAACCAACCCATATAGCTTTACGCTATATTTATGGGATTGGACCCGCTCTTGCATTGCGTCTGTGTGAAGAAGCACGGGTTGACCCAATTCGCCGTGCAAAAGATCTTAACGAAGACGATGTAAGCCGATTGGCAAACATACTTGACCGAGAATATGTAGTGGAAGGGCCTCTTCGCAGGCAAATCCAACAAAATATTGCTCGATTACGAGATATAGGCTCCTACAGAGGCTCGCGCCATCGTCGCAGCTTACCTGTAAGAGGTCAGCGTACTAAAACAAATGCCCGCACCAGAAAAGGTCCAAGAAAGACAGTTGCTGGTAAGAAGGGTGTTAAAGAGCTTAGAGGTTAATTTTGTAATTTAATTTTCACGGAGATACTCTTTCGTGTCCAAGAAGAAAAAACAGCGTCGTAATGTCAGTCGGGGAGTAGCTCATATACTTGCTACTTTCAACAACACCATTGTGACCATTACTGATACTAATGGTGATACTCTTTGTTGTGCATCAGCAGGAACCTGCGCATTTAAAGGTAGCCGAAAAAGCACACCTTTTGCAGCCCAAAGGGCCGCAGAAGAAGCAGCATCCCGAGCCTTGAAATTTGGACTTAAAGAAATTGAAGTTCGAGTCAAGGGTCCTGGGTCAGGTCGCGAATCTGCAATTACCGCACTCCAAGCTTCTGGCTTGAATGTAAAAGCAATTGAAGATGTAACGCCACTTCCTCACAATGGTTGTAGGCCGCCCAAGCGTCGTCGAGTATAATAGGAAAACTGTATCCATCAGGAAGATTTACAACTTTTAACCGCTAGAGATAGTAATAACATCCATGGCAAGAATTACCGACCCAGTATGTAGAATTTGTAGAAGAGAAGGCGTAAAGCTTTTTCTTAAAGGCCTTCGTTGTGAGTCGCCTAAGTGCGCAATTGAGAGACGCAATCAGCCGCCCGGCATGCATCTTCGCCGCAACAAGCCAAGCGAATACGGTATCCGTCTTCGTGAAAAACAAAAACTAAAAAGATTTTATGGTTTGCTGGAAAGGCAATTCAGGAGATACTTTGAAATTGCAAGTCGTTCCAAGCAAAACACAGGTGAAGTTTTAATCACCTTGTTGGAACGCAGGCTTGATAATGTAGTATTTCGATTAGGTTTTGCACCAAATCGTGCGGCAGCGAGGCAGCTTGTAGCTCACGGGCATGTAACTGTTAATAGCGTACCAACAGACATCCCAAGCTTAATCATGAAGCCTAATGATGTTGTTTCAGTCAAAAATCGTAAGCGATCTATTGACTTAGTAAGGCTGCAAGTGCAACAGACTTCGCCTAATATCCCAGATTTCTTGACCATTACAAATCAAGAACCTCCTGAAGGTAAAATGACCCGTATGCCGACTCGTGGTGACATGGATCCGCATATTGAAGAAATTCGTGAACAGTTAATCATTGAATTCTGCTCCCGTTAAAAACTGGTATATTTTTTATTTGATAATAATAGGCTTGAAAATTCAGCCTTAAAATAGTTTAGGAGTTATTTAATTATGCGTATTCGATGGCGCGGTTTGGAATTACCGAGTAGGGTTAATGGCGATCGTTCAACTCTTTCTGATACTTACGGTAAGTTTTACGCAGAACCCTTTGAAAGGGGTTTTGGTGTTTCGATTGGTAATAGCATTCGAAGGATTCTTCTTTCAAGCCTTGAAGGAAGCGCTATAACCCAAGTTAAAATCGAAGGTGTGCAGCACGAAATCACCACCATACCTGGTGTGGTTGAAGATGTAATCGATATCATTCTTAATATTAAAAGCCTTGTTGTAAAAAATATCAGTGATTTACCACAAGTAATTCGTATTGAAAAGCACGAAAAAGGTGTGGTTACTGCAGCTAATATTATTACGACTGAAGCAGTTCAGATTATTAACCCTGAACATGTTATCGCAACTTTAACCGACGACGTTCCATTTAAGGTTGAAATGACTGTTGAAAACGGTCGTGGCTATCGGATGGCAGAAGAAAATGTACCAGGTGATCGTGAAATCGGTGTGATTCCCATCGATTCAAGTTTTACACCGGTTGTCCGTGTAAAATATGAAATTGAAGATACCCGCGTTGGTCAGAAAACCAACTACGATAAGTTGATTATGGAAATCTGGACCAATGGTACAGTAACTCCTCAGATGGCACTTGTTGAAGGTGCAAAGATTCTTCGAAAGCACCTCAACCCCTTTATTCAATATGCAGAACCCGGCCCAGAAGTTGGCTTGGAACACATTCAAGAACCTGTTGCATCTTCAACAGTTGATGTTGAACTTGAACGCAAGCTAAATATGAGCCTTGCTGAATTGGAATTATCTGTAAGGGCAACTAATTGTTTAGAATCTGAAGGTATCTCCACGGTACGTGATCTTGTAATGCGTTCTGAAGAAGAATTGCTTGAAGTTCGCAACTTTGGTGAAACAACCCTTAAAGAAGTTAAGATCAAACTTGATGAGCGAAATCTTAAACTTGGTTTAAGATCATCTGCTCTTCGTAAGTAAACTGTATTTTTTCCAACTAAAAATCGAGATTGAGCCATGCGTCATTTAAGAAGAGGTAGACAACTAGGCCGGAATCAGGACCATCGAATAGCGTTGTTCCGAAATCTTACCCGAGCCTTGTTCACTCACCGTCGTATTATCACTGGTCTTGAAAAAGCTAAGGAAGTTCGGATATTTGCTGAAAAGCTTATTACCTTGGCTAAAAAAGACACTTTAGCTGCCCGCAGGCTTGCCCTTGCCAGGCTTCGTGACAAAGAAGCTGTTGAGCTTCTTTTCAAAGAAATCGCACCACTTTTCGCTAATCGAGAAGGTGGTTACACTCGAGTTTTAAAGCGTCAGGAAAGGCGCCTTGGTGACGGTGGCCAAACTGCGTTTCTTGAATTGGTATTGGAATCCCGCTCCAAAGAAATAAGCACAACCGCACCTGTAATCGAAGCTGAAGTTAAAAGCTAAACCTAAAATTATTTTAAAAAAGAAAGCCAAGGTATGAACTACCTTGGCTTTCTTTTTTAAACCACATTAACGAATTTCCAACCTAGGGTTGACTGTTTTTTCGCCTCACGGTATTACCCTTTAATTCTGTTAATTTTTATGGTTGGAGAATGCAATGTTTACCCTTCAGTTTGTTACAGCGGTGTGTTTATTTCTATCAAACCAGAATGCTGTTTCTTTTAAGGAACTACCGCAAGCAGATGATTGTTTAAAAATAGAGTTATCGCTAAGTTTAAAAGGCGAAATGAAGGTGCAACGCGATGGGAAAATGGTAGCTATCCCCATGATAGCCACCGCAAATCACCATTTTGAAGAACGGGTAATCCATTTATCTACTTCAGGTATTCCAGACAAAGTTGCAAGGAATTATTCAAAGGCTGAAGCTTTATTTAATATCGAAGGTAACAAATCTGAAAGAACCCTCCGCAAGCAAAGGAGCTTAATTGTTGCTCAAAAACCAGAAAATTCGATTTTCGTATACAGCCCAAAAGGCCCACTAACGAGGGAAGAATTAGAACTAACTGGTGAACATTTTGACACTTTATCCATTGCGAATTTAATTCCAGATAAAGGCCCTTTTCCTAAAGAACCTTGGAAATTAAAGGATGCTACAGTACAGGCTATTTGTAATTTCGAAGGCCTTTCCGAGCACACAATTACAGGAAAAGTCCTTTCCAATGAAAATGGGCTTGTGACTTTTAAAATTGAAGGAACAGCAACCGGAGTTGAATCTGGTGCAAGTGTTTCTTCCACTGTTGATGCAACGGGAATTTGGAACGAAAAAACCGCAAAGATTACAAACCTTAGCTGGAAGCAAAGTGACAATCGAGAAGCTGGCCCCATCAACCCTGCATCAAAAACAGAAATGGAAATTACCATTAAACGAGAGGTTCTTGAAACCCCGCAAACACTAAATGATGCTGCATTAGTTTCAATTCCCCAAGATTTTGAAGTCCCGAATTTAATGACTTATGTTGAATTCAAAGACCAACAAGGGCGATTTGATTTATCAATTAGCAGAGATTGGCAATTAGTTGCAAAAACTGAAAACCATCTGGTTTTAAGATTGGTTGAAAAAGGCGATTTTATTGCACAGGCTACCGTTTCAGTATGGAGTAAGGCTGAGCCAGGTAAACATCTTTCGGTTGCAGAATTCAAAAATGTCACAGAAAGAACGCCCGGCTGGGTAGTCGAAAAAGACCTACAAGAAGGCGAAGTTCCATCAGGTGATAAAGGCCGGTGGGTTTATAGAATTTCAGCGTTAGGCCAACTTGATAATGTTCCTACCATGCAAAATTATTATGTAGTAGCTAGCCCTGGCGGTGAGCAAGTAGTTGTAACATTCAGCCTATCACCAAAGCAGGCAGAGAAATTGGGCACTAAAGATTTATCATTGATTGGAAGCTTAGAATTGCCAGGTACTTCTGGGAAGTAGGATTTTAAATGGAGAACGATAAGCATTAATCTCATTAAAAAGGTTCTAAGGTGAACCATCCTTTTTATCGATGTTAAAGTTAATAAGTAATTTTAAGGATTTAAATCAGGATCAGATTTTAGCATAACCCAACCTGTTGGTAATAGAATAAGCAAAATGCCTATTACTTCGGTAATCCCCAACGATTTATGCCAAAACAACATGTCACCGATAACGGCAAAAACAACTTGACTAAGGCCAACAACAGAAATTTTGGTTGGGGCACCGCTTGAAAAGGCGAGAGTTAAAAAGTTCTGGCCGATGGTCGCAGAAATACCCACACCCAATAAAAGCAGCAAGATTTTAAAATCCATATCAGCAATTGTAGTGCCCACATTTGGAGCAAAAGGCAAAATCAAAAGGCATAGTGCCGTTGCTACACCAGAAAAGTGAACCACAATAGCCTGAGTCGGAATGCCTTTGATTTTATGGAGCCCAATCATTGCCAATGCGGTAAAAAAAGAAGCGATAATGGCAGAAGCAATGGCTAGATAATTATCACTAAGGTGTGGTTTTTGAATCAACCCTACTCCAATAATACCTATACAAACAGCGGCCCAATCTGAAATGGATGGTATCTTTTTCAACATGGGCCACGATAATAATGCGACCCATAGCGGGAACATATTGGTAACGGTAAGAACCAAGGAAAGTTGCAATTTTGTTAAGGCATAGAAAGAAAAGACAAGGCTTAAACTGCCCGCTATACTTCTAAGCCAAAGGCTTCGAGACCCCATAACGACAGGGTTGATTCGAAAGGCCATAGCAAGCGCAAACGAAAAAAGAAAAACTAAAAAAGCTCTGAAGAACGCAATGATTTGCCAATCAAGGCTAAGCCCAATAGCTGAAATATGCCCTAGTGCGAAAGTAAAATTACCCATAATAGTAAAAGCAATACATCCACTCACCATCCACAAATATGGCATAAAAGCCGATCGATTCATTCGCTACCGCCACTTTGTATTATTAAAATTAATGAGATAAATGATTACTCAGATGCTGGGGATGGATGGGCTACTTTAGGCCATTTTCGTTCAAAACCTTTGTTCGTCCAAGTGACATCATTATCGATATCATGGCATTTCTGGCAAAACTGATCCGTTTTTCCCAACCTAGATTCTTTATCTGCGGGTGTTTCTCCACTCACAGTTTTCCAAGGATTAATAAGTTTGTGCCAGCTTTCATCATTAGGTTTTTTAACATGTTCGCTAGAGGGACCATGGCAACTTTCGCATCCAACATTGGTAAGGTTGGGTGTTTTTTCAAAGGTACTAAAACCTGATTGGTACCCAAATCCAACGGTATGACAAACAATGCATTCGGGATCATAGTGACGTAATGCAGGTTCCTTGGCATCAACAAGGGTTTGATATGCGTGACTATGGGTTGAATTTTTCCAAACCTCATAAGCGGATTCATGGCATTTCTTACATTTTTCGGAGCCGACATAAACAGGATTTGAACTAGGTGAAGAAACTTGGACTGGGTGTCTGCCTTGGCCAAACCTAGATAAGTAATTTTCGTTTTTAAGTTCTTTGGCGTAAGATTCCATGAGTTCCATGACAGGGTGATTCTTTTTTGCGGATTCAGTGGTCATGTAATCTTCAGACATTTGTTCAATGGTATAACGAAACTTAAAAGGCTGAGAAGGGTCGCCTGTTTTATAAACGCCTAAAACCCCGACATACTTACCCTTGGTTCCCATCCTGATGATTAGTGACTGTTTTTTATTTTCGTGACTTATGGTGATGGGATTTGAAGAAGGCTCATCTTCTTCACTAAGGCACATAAGAATTTGAAATTCGGGATAAGATTGCGCGGCTTTCAAAGCTTCGGTTGCGGGTTCGCCCTTTGGGCTGCGATTGAGAACCCCTTGATAAAGTAAGACTTTAAGTTGAATGTTATCTTGGTTCATTTCTTTCAACACAGAATCCAAAGCTACTTTGGAAGGTCCAAATTTAACTCTAGGGTCCTTGATTTTCTCTGCAATATTTGGGCTAACAACTCCAGTTACACCTAACTTAATATCCGATCCCTTAACATCAACTTTCTGCCAAGCAGAAACTTGATCGGGAAATTCTTTTTCACGATCAAGAAGATTCGCAGAAACAACTCTTGGGCTAGGTTCGTTGAGTGCGTATTCAGCTAAAGCGTTAAACAAAGGTAATGCCGTTTCGTACTCTCCAAAGCCGACAACAGAATACCCGATCTTTTTCTGGGCATCCATAGCGTAGCGATATTTAATCAACCCTTGCTCATTGGGAAGAGAAACCGGCCCTTGTTTTTGAGAAAGATCCCCAAGATCTAAAGCGGTGAGGTTCCAGCCGTTGGTTTTAAGAGCTTGAATAAAATTGTAACGCCTTTCCAACCCCCCGACTTGGGGCCTAGAACAACCGCATGGCAATAAATACCCATGCTGCTGAGCGGTAAGAATTAAAGTGAGGTCAGGTTTTTCCCATTTTAATAAAGACTTTGGGATTGGAGTAGTTGAAGCAATTGCAACCAGTTCCTTCCCCTTAGTTTCTTGAGCCAAAAGCTTGGTAAAGAAGCCTAAATGGTATGCAGCTAAAAGTGATACCACTAATAAAGCTGAAAAAACGCTAGTTTTATTAGAAATCACACTATTATTTAATGAAAGAACAAAATTATTTTTCATGACCAACCCACCTTCCATGGTGTTAAGTATTAAGCAATCATTTAATTATCGGCTAATTATCGGCACGGCCTTCAACAGGAATACGAATAGACCTCGATGAATTCCCTTGGGATTTAAGATAGAAGGCACTATCTCGAAAAAACTCATCGTCCCGAGGAAAGGGGCCACTAACGGTATTCGGTGCAATTTCAACGGAATATTTCCAAGTCCTACGGCCGGAAACATCCTGAGGCCAGCCGGATACAAGCTTCACTTTGAGGTATGGCGTTGTTTTAGCAATATCTAACTCAAGATCTATTCCCTGTAAATCAGTCTCGATTTTCAACTCTTTTTTAGAACCCAAGCCCCGTTGAAAAACCCCCATCGAAAGCCTACCCCGTTGCTCAGCATCAAGGATTCGGAATTCGCCCTCAACCTTCCCTGTGATCTTTGCTTCAACACGGGTGTCAGATTCCAAATCTTTTTGATTATTTTTGGAAATGATGAATTCGATTTGTCTGCTAAATGGCCCAAGTTCCATCAAATCTTTACCACCAGGAACACTATAAGATGCCGTTATTGGTACAAGATAACCGGACAACAGAGGAGCACCGCCAAACTGTTTTTCATCATTTTTTAGTTCTTCATTAGTCAATGGAACAGGTTTTCCAATAATGATAGTTTCATCAGGCCTGGGCCTAGTCATTTTGACAATAAAATCAAAAGATTTTCGGGTAGAAGAATAACATTTAAAAGCAACTTTTTTTTCTGAAATTAAAGGCGACAAAACATCAATTGGGATTTCTACAGGATTTACAAAGAGAGCAGCTTGGACATTAACCAGAGCTTCAAGCCTGGATTCATTCCCGCCACCTTTTTTACCCATCCACATATTTGCAGTAAGACGATTGGGGCCGATTTTTTCCGTTTTCCATTGCAGCCTGATCCAGCCCACTGATCCAGGATTCAAAATAGGCTGCTCGTTTTTTTCCAAGGGGACAGGAGTAATTTGTTTTTCAAGAGTAGCTTTAACATCAGCTTTAGACAGTTCAGCTTCAATATTCATCAAGTTGATTTTGCCCATGGCGTCTTTGCTACTATTATCTCGGAGCCATTCTGTGGGAAGTTCGAATACAAGAACACTTGTGCATGTGCAATTTTTACTATCTAGGCCGATTTTTAAAGGCAACAAACCTTCATGAGCAAAAAGGTAGTCTTGCATGCCACCCATTTTGTATTCATTTTCAAGTGCGGTAATACCATCGGACGGGTATATTTTTTGCAAAAAAGTAAGTTCTTGATTGGAGCCATCATCCGGATTATCGGTGGATTTTGTCGAGTTATTATCTTTTATTTGAACTGGATTTTTTACTTCGTTGAACCCACCAAGATAATTCATGGCAAAGGTCAAGCCAAACACCATGACCACAAAAAGCAGAACAGCAATAATTCCCTGAGAAGACTTCATAGCAAAGCACCTTTACGCTAAAATGTACGAAGTTTTATGATAACATAAACAGCGTAATTATTGCAAATATGTGCAAAACATTCTGTCAAAAAACATCCATTACAAAGGGGTATAAGTAAAACCTTCTTCATTTCCCCTTGGGCAGTTCAAGTAATTGATCCAAGGCTTTGGAAAAACCCTCAGCATTAGAACTGGAAGCGTCTAAATTCAGCATCTTTATAACCTTTAAGTTTTCGCAACGAAGCATCAATACAGTGGTCGCATTACCCAATTTATAGTTTTTTAAATCATCAAGATCATCAACCGCGACCTCAATAAAATCTGATTTTTCTACAGAAATTGCGGCTCTAATTGCTTTTACGAAATCATTTCGTTTTTCATCATCTTTGACAACATTTTTAATGTCAGGATTGACAAAAATGGCCATGGCTGAAGTCGGAAAACCTTTACTTTTATTTCCTTTGATATTTGAGTTGAGATCCTCAAGGGATTTACCCAGATATTCAGGCACAGTTGAACATTGAAAAAACATAAGAATAAAAGTTTTGTCAGGTTTTTCGTTGATCAGTGCGTGTAAACGGTCTTTTCGTGGCCCATTTAAAAGAAAAGCGTGGAACGGACCCGGTAAAATTTCACCTTCTTTTAAAATAACCTCGGTTGCAGGAACTGCTTTATCTTGAGCCGCATTAAGTAATTGATAAAAAAGAAGCATAACCAAAAACGAAGAAAAAACTCTCATCGTAAAACACCCCCGGAAAATGAACAAAATATATTACTTAGATTCTATCAAAGTAATATTTTAGAAATAACCTCGCCATGAACATCCGTTAACCGCATATCTCGACCACCAAATCGGAATGTTAATTTTTTATGATCAATTCCAAGCAGATGTAACATAGTTGCATGAATATCGTGAATTTCAACTTTTCCATCAATAGCATGATAACCAAAATCATCGGTGGCACCATAATTCGTACCACCTTTAATGCCCCCACCCGCCATCCAGCAGGTAAAACCAAAGGGGTTGTGATCCCTGCCATCATTCCCCTGAGCAAACGGAGTTCGCCCAAACTCGCCAGACCATAATATTAGCGTGGAATCAAGCATACCCTTAGCCTTAAGGTCTTGGATCAATCCAGCAATGGGTTGATCAACAGCAAGGGCGTTTTTCTGATGGCCATCTTTCAAATTGCTGTGTTGATCCCAACGATCGCTCCCAACTGAAGGGCAAGTTAGTTCAATAAACCGCGCTCCTCGTTCAAGTAAACGCCTTGCAACAAGGCATTGGGTTCCAAAAATTTTGGTCGGTGCGTTAGGAGAACTTACACCATAAAGATCTTGGGTTGCCTTCGATTCGGTTTTAATATCCATCAAATCAGGAATAGAAGTTTGCATAAGAAAAGCGGTTTCTTGATTGGCGATGGCAGACTCTATCTGGTCATGAGTTCCGTTTTTTTGGATATTAAGTCTATCCAAACGATTAACAAGATCTAGTTTATCTTTTTGCATCTTTTCAGAAGGTTCTTTGCGGTTTATATTAGCAACAGGGGCAGGGCCATATTTAAAGACAGACCCTTGATAAGCAGCGGGCAAAAAACCACTATTAAAATTATCAAGCCCACCGGGGGGAATAAGCCCACCGTTTAGAACCAAAAAGCCTGGGAGAGTTTTATTAAAGCTTCCAAGTCCATAACTAGTCCAAGCACCCCAACTCGGTCTCCCTTGAAGCCCACTCCCCGTGTGTAGAAAATAATTCGCGCTTGTATGTTCAGGAAAATTCGAAACAGCAGATTTTATAATCGCAAGTTCATCCACATGTTTCGAAATATGCGGAAACAAATCGCTAACCCAAATACCACTTTGACCATACTGCTTGAATTTCCAATGCGATTGCAAAATCTTACCAATGTTATTGAATTGAGTGGGCAATACTTTAAACACCTTGTCAGGCGATTCCCCGTGATATTTAGTCAACATGGGCTTGGGATCGAATGTATCCATCTGAGAAGGCGCACCATCCATATACAGAAAAATTATATTTTTTGCCTTCGCTTGATGGTGCAAACCACCCGAAGAATTGGGTTTATTTTTGTCATTTTCCCCGGCATGAAGCACACCAAAAGCAAGAGCACCGAACCCATTGGCACTTCCAATGAGCATTTGTCTTCTAGAAAGAGCCCTAGCTTGAAAATTCCCACAATGCATAACTTTAGTCCTAAAACGATGACCTACGGGATCCAAACAAATTCTTTAACATTCCACAGAGAATGGGCAATTGAAGCCCATTTTTCAGAGTCAGTAGCAGACGATGCAGATGATAAATAGCCCATGCATTCATCAAGTTCTAAAGTGGAAGGAGGGCGATTAAATGTCTGCCAAAACATGGCATCCAATCGCATGCTAGGTTCAGCATATTGCGAAATTATTCTCTTAGCCCATTTCTCCGATTGCTGATGAACAAAAGGGTCATTCATTAAAATCAAGGATTGAGAAGGAACATTTGAAACACTTCGTTTACCAACGGTGGAAAACGGAATAGGCGAATCAAATGCAAGCATGAATGAAGAAAGAAAATTCCTGCGTGCCGATAGATAAATACTCCTACGACCTGCCCCATCAAGAGGCCCACTCGCTGGCCTTCCCCTGCCCTCCTGAAAAGCAGACAAATTAATGTTGATCGATGGGCCAAACATAGTCTCATTCAACTCGCCAGAGATTAAAAGCATTGCATCGCGAATAGCTTCGCCAGAAAGCCTTTTCATGTTGGCATGGCTCAAGAAAAGATTATCGGGGTCAGATTGTTTCGCTAAATCGGAAGGAGCAGACGATGTTTGATACACAGAAGAAAGCATAATTTTCTTAATGGTTTTTTTCACAGACCAACCATCATCAACGAATTGTAAAGCAAGAAAGTCAAGCAATTCGGGATGCGTTGGTTTCTCACCAAGCAACCCAAAATTATCAACGGAAGCAACAATACCTCTGCCTAAAAGATGGTGCCAGATTCGATTAACCATAACTCTGGGGAGAAAAGGATCAGCTTCAATATTGGTAACCCAATCTGCAAGTTGGAGCCTGCCACTACCTAAATTTTGTATGGGAAGTTTAGCGCCACCAAGAGCTGTCAAAAAAGACCGGGGAGCAGGTTCACCGAGGTTTTTATGACTACCGCGAACAAAAACTTTCTCATCGATGCCGCTACCTTCTTGCAAAGCCAACGCCAACTGGGAATCCCACTGCACTTCACCCTGAAAAATATTTTGTTTTTTAAGCAGGGAGGCTACAGGTTGTTTTGCACTGGTATCAAATTTAATCAAACCAAAATTAACAACTGAATTTCCAATAGCCGCCAATACGGAATTTTTCTGATTATCAGCCACCTTTTCCTGTTTAAGGAGGGAAGAGAATTCAAAAAGCAATTTCTGTATTTCTTGATAAAAGAGTTGGTCATCAAGAGGGGCTAAAGTTTTAGCAACAAACTCGCGAGGAGAGGTTGGTAATAAAGGTTTATCTTGCCCGCCCTGCAAAACAAATCTAACAGCAAAGTTCAAATCATCAGAAGAAAACTCAAGATGTACGGGTAGATTTTTGTAACGGGTTAGATCAATACTGACCCAACCCCAATCATTCATATCAATGGTGCGCACCAAGTTCCCGTGTAAAGGCCCAGCAATCATGATGTGGGCCCCAACAGAAGAATAAACTTTAGCTTTGCCCTTTGCGAGAAAATGAACCCACCCATCTTCAAGAATAAAAGAAGGCGTAGATAAAATTCTACCCGCTCTGTTAGCGCCAAGGGAACCTGGTTCTGATTCAGCTCCTTTTGCGTACTTCAAATCTTGCCAAAAAGGATCAATCATCGCTGCTGAATATTCAAGGAATTGAAATTCCGGTTTAGATTTAGTCCCTACGATTTTAAGCGCACCTATCTTGGTAGGACCACGACCATAGGTAACATCATCAGGCATCCAATCCGATGGTGAAAGGTTCGAATAATCAACGATCATCTTTTTGTTTTTAAAGGATTCCTTAAATTCCAAGTCGTTGGCACCAGACAATGGGCTTTTATTTACAGAACCCTTAAACTCTGGATGGAGGATCTTTTTGGCAAGAAAATGATCCTGCTGCTTAGGGTCACCATCCGCCTTTAACAAGTAAGTTAAAAATTCTACCAGCGTATTTAGGTCAACTTTCTCAGCAAGGGCAATCTTTTCCAATTCAGTTTTGTTGATTTTCTCAAGTGCGAGAAGGGATGCGTCATTTAAAATTACAGAATTAGTTTGCTTGATAGCGTCAACAGCAATGTGACCCCATCCGACGGTTTCTTGATCAACAATTTGAATCGTGGCCATCTTACCTGCAAAGCGACGAACATCCATAGAAGCTAAAGCCATTGCGTTGAGATTTTTGCCAGTAATGCTAATTTCGGATTTGCCATCAACCAACAAATTAACACAAGTTTTCCCAAGATGACTACCGCCCCCAACAAGCAAAGAAATGTAATCCCTTTGGATTAAAAAAGGAGCAGAAGTAAGAGTACCGGTAGGTTGGTCAGAACGAGAAACCTTTTGTCCCTTTTTGTGGATATAAGAATTGACGAGAAATTTGCCCTGAAACGATCCATCTTTTTGCTCAGGGGCAAGATCATTAGAAGAAACAGGCGCGGCACTAAAAGCATTACCTTCGACTTTCCATCCTTTTAAGCTACCTGACTCAAAATCATCAATAAGAATATCTTGGCCACCAGAATTAGGAACAGAAGGGACCCTTGCAAGTTTATAACCAAGATTTGCAGCTTTGGCATAAGCGGGAAAATTAGCTGCAGCATTTTTAACAGCATCACTTAGTTCTGCCTTAATTAAAGGCTCTAAACTATCTCTTATTACAGCAAGTTTTTGATCGATCTTTTTATTTTTCTCCATGCTCTGGAAACGAGCCAATCGATAATGACTGCTTGAAAGAAAACCAAACAAAGAGTAATAATCCTTGGTAGGAATGGGATCGAATTTATGGTCATGGCAACGGGCGCATGCAATGGTAAGGCCCAGAAAAGTTTTCCCAATTACATCAATTCTATTATCAAAGCGATCTGCTTGATCAAGCCTAATATCAACAGGCGAATGCACTTCTTCGCCAAGATACAGAAACCCTGTACCTAGGATTGATTCATTCCACCCTTCAACAGGATGTAATCTGGGGTTGGTAATCAAGTCACCAGCAAGGTGCTCTTTGACAAACTGGTTGTAGGGAACATCAGAATTAAAGGCACGAATAACATAATCACGATACTGAAAAGCATTAGGAATCGTTGCATCAAATTCATGCCCGCGGGAATCTCCATAGCGCACAAGATCAAGCCAATGCCTAGCCCATTTTTCACCAAAGGAGGAAGAGTCGAGTAATTTATTAACAACTTTTTCGAATGCATTGGGAGAGTTATCTTGAAGAAAAGCCTTGGTGTCTGCAGGCAGAGGTGGCAAGCCAATAAGATCAAAATAAGCTCTTCTGATCAAAGCCTCTTTTGCTGCGGGGGTTGCAGGGACCAGACCTTTTTCGGTCATTTTATCAAGCACAAATGCATCGATGGAAGATTTAACCCACGGATTTAAACTCATTGATTTCGGGTTAGATTTACTTAATGGCTGCCAAGCCCATTGCTTTTTTCTTTCTTCGATATTAAAAGTGCTAGCTTTTACCGCAACGGTTTTTTCGACAGGCCAGTAAGCACCATTTTTTACCCATTTACGTAGATCTTCGATTTGGGAAGCAGAAAGTTTGCTTTTAGGAGGCATCTTGATTTCATCATCATAGCCAACGACCTTCATCAACAAGCTTTCGTCTGGTTTGCCTGCAACAAACAAATGCCCGGAATCGCCACCCTTCAAAACAGAAGGCTTTGAATCTAACAAAAGCCCCCCCCGCTGTTTCTTTGCGGTGCTATGGCAATCATGACAATAGGTAACAAAAAGTGGGCGGATTTTGTTTTCAAAAAAGTCGTGTTCGTTTTGATCAGCACCCAAAGCAGGGCTAACCGAGGTAATTAAAAATAAAGGAGCTATTAAAGCAAAAACTTTCCAACTCATGACCACCCCATGGTTAACAGGTGGGAAAAGAACCAGTTATTATTGTAACCGTAAGTAAGGTGAAAATCCAACCGCAAATAGGTTGAATCATTGCTGCATCAGGTCAATGCAAATGAGGGTATTTCTACCACGAACATACAGAAGTCCATGCGACAAAACAGGAGCGCTCCAGCAAGGTTCCTGAAGCAAGGAAACCCCATTGGCGGAGAGCGAAGCGACAGACACCTTCTCAAACTTTTCAGGATTGATTTTAATTAAATACAACAAGCCATCCTCTGCCTGACAAATAAAATGACCATCAACCTGCAACAAAGAACATCGAGTAAGTTCTGGCACCGACCATTTTACCTTCCCTGTGTTTAATTCGATGCAACGAAGTTCAGCATTTGATTTATGTCTACCGCTCGAACCATAAATAAAACCATCAACATGAATCGGGGTATTCCAATGCGCCAACATGGCTTTATCGCGCCCACGGGTTTCATCATCCCAAAGAACCTTAATTGCCCCCTTGTTAACTTCCAATAACGCTGAACCAGGGCCATAAGTTTCGGAGATAAAAATCTTATTCCCAACAACGACAGGAGTTGCAGCATTGACACTCTCAAGAATTCGGGAACGCCAAGGGAAAAAGAAATCCTGCTTTCCAGTTGCGGGCTCAAAGCCAATCAAACCGCCCCTAGCAAAATGCAACCCATATTTCCTATTATCAATTGTCGCAATTAGAGGGCTTGAATAACTAGCAAGCTCATTTGAAAACTGATATACAATCTTGCCTGTGTATTTGTTAAAAGCAACCACCGCACTACCATTGCCCTTGAGTTGGGAAAAATCATTTTTGTCACTGCCCTTGGGGCTGCCACCAACAGGAACCAGAAGAAGTTCCCCATCGATAGTCGGAGTACTCCCAACGCCAAAGAAATTTTGAATCACATTAAAATCAACAACAGTATTGATTTTCCATATCACTTTGCCATTGGAAATATTAATGCAATGAAGCAATCCTTCAGGGCCAAGGATATAAACGCGTGCGCCATCAACCACAGGATAGCAGCGTGGGCCATTGCTATAGCCATACGAATCTTGATAGTCGGAATCGTAAGTAAACGACCATAATTCTTTGCCGTTTTCACTATTACAGCAACGCAGCCTAGCGGTACCTTTAGCTTGATCAAAAAGGAAGGCCCTGCCCCTACTGATGGCGGGCATGGAATAGCCCTCTGCCATTCTAGCGCCCCAAAGGATTTTAGG
>CAMDHK010000057.1 GCA_945897965.1 Candidatus Kuenenia stuttgartensis
AAAAGAAGCCCGACTGCTAACCCAGTCGGGCTTTTTATTTAAATTAAACACTTTCACTATTGATTTCGCCCCATGTAATGATAGGATTTTAGTTTATGCAATAGGTTTATGGACCAAGTAAAGGCTTATGTTAGCCTGACGGAGGTCGGTGGAGAACTATATGTCGATCACTAAGGAACGCAAGTCTCAGCTCATTGAAAAGTATCGCCGTGAGGCAACCGATACCGGGTCACCGGAAGTCCAAGTTGCTTTGTTGACCCAAAGGATCAACGAGCTACACGAGCACCTGCGCAGCCACAAGAAGGATCATGCCAGTCGCCGCGGTTTACTGATGATGGTCAGTAAGCGGTCTGGTTTGCTTACCTACTTGCGAAGCATAGATCACGAAAGCTACACCACATTGATCGGCAGCCTGGGCCTTCGCAAATAAAGTAGGCCAAGTAGTCTACTTAATAGGGCCAGTTTAATTCCATTGGGGAATTCAGGTAAAGCTGTTCATTTTCCGGTTGTTCCCTTGGTCAGGAATTTTGTTAGGGAACATGCAAGTTGGATAGTAGGTTTTGTAATCTGAAGAAAAAGCCGAAAGTTTCCTTCTCTGGAAGGATTCTCAATTCTATTTTCACCAGCAATTTCCTCATAAACTCTGTTCTAGTTCCGCTTAACACATTTCCATTGTTGGCTACCGCCAAGTGAAAATGTTGGAGGTTTTATTTATATGCAGGCAATTCGTGTAGAAAAACAATTGGGTGCTCACACTCTTATCCTTGAAACAGGAAAACTCGCCAAACAAGCTCATGGTGCAGTTATCGTTCGTTATGCAGATACTATGACACTCTCCACAGTTGTGGAAGGCTCCGCTGAATCAACCAAAGATTATTTCCCTCTCGTTGTTGATTACCGTGAAAAAACTTATGCCGCTGGTAAATTCCCTGGCGGGTTCATGAAGCGTGAAGGCAGACCAACCACCAAAGAAATCCTGACTTCCCGCTTGATCGACAGGCCCATCAGGCCTCTTTTTCCCACCGACTACATGCGCGAAGTTCAGATCATGGCTAGCACCCTTTCTTGCGATCGCGATTTCGATCCAGATGTTCTTGCGATGATCGGCTCAAGTGCTGCTCTTCATATTTCCCAGATTCCTTTCCTGCAACCCACTGGCTCTATTCGCATCGCCAAGGTTGCTGGTGAACTTATTGTTTTCCCCACCTATGCTCAAGTTCAGGAAAGCGATTTAGATCTAATAGTGGCTGGCACGAAAGATGCCATCACCATGATCGAAGGCTTCGCCAAGGAAATCCCCGAAGACCAAGTCTACGAAGGAATCATGTTTGCTCATGAGCAAATCAAAATCATTGTGGACTTGATCCACGAATTAAGAAAAGCAATGGGCCTTGCTACCAAGGAACTTCCAAAAGCTGCTCCTGTAAATCCTTTGAATGATGAATTCAAAACCAAATTCTACGATGAATTTTCTCGTAGGAAACAAACCACGGGCAAGGCGGAACGCTCTGCTGCGGTTAAAGAAATCAAAGACGAGATCAAGAAAAAGTACCTTCCCGAAGGTGAAGCAAAACCAGTTCACACACCTGCTCAAGTTTCTGCCGCTCTTGGCTGGCTTGAAGAACGAATTGTGCGCGATCTGATTCTTGCAGGCAAGCGTATTGATGGTCGTGATTTGCGCCAAGTTCGCGCTCTTTATTGCGAAGTAAGCCTTCTTCCTAGAACCCATGGCTCTGCGTTGTTCCAAAGAGGCGAAACTCAGGCTCTGGTAACTACCGTTCTTGGCACTTCAAGCGATGAACAACGCGTTGATGGCATCACTGATGAAATCACCAAAAAGTTCATGCTCGATTACAACTTCCCTCCTTTCAGTGTTGGCGAATGCAAACCTAACCGCGGCCCCGGTCGAAGAGAAATTGGCCACGGTGCCCTTGCAGAACGCAGCCTTCAAGCTGTGCTTCCTACTGTCGAAGCTTTCCCCTACACCATTAGGCTGGTTTCCGACATCATGGAATCCAATGGATCTTCCAGCATGGCTTCGGTTTGCGGCGGCACTTTGGCACTTATGGATGCTGGTGTTCCTATCACCAACCCTGTTGCTGGTATTTCCATCGGCCTTGTTAAGGAAAAAGACCAATACTCGCTCCTTACCGATATCATGGGTGATGAAGATCATTATGGCGACATGGATTTCAAGGTCGCTGGTACCGGTATTGGTATTACCGCAATCCAACTTGATCTGAAAATCGATGGCATTGGTGCAGACATTATCAAGGACACCCTTGAACAAGCTCGCGTTGCCCGTCGAGATATTTTGCGAACCATGCTTGCTTCTTTACGACAACCAAGGGCCACTATCAGCGCCTTTGCTCCTAGACTTCTTACCGTGAAAATCAATCCTGAAAAAATCGGTGCCCTCATCGGACCCGGTGGTAAAAATATCAAAGGCATCCAGGAATCCACTGGTGCTAAAATTGATATTAAGGATGACGGTACTGTTTTCATCTCCCATAGCGACTCTAAAGGTGCTGAAGCTGCAAAAGCAAAAGTTGAAGCTATCACCGAAGAAGTTAAAATTGGCAAAATCTATGAAGGAAAGGTTTCTTCAATCAAGGACTTCGGTGCCTTTATTGAAATTCTTCCCGGTCGAGATGGCCTTTGCCATATCAGCGAACTTGAAGACAAATTCATAAGCAAGGTTGAAGAAGTTTGCAAGGTTGGCGATATTATCGAAGTCAAAGTCATCGCTATTGATGAACACGACCGTATTAAACTCTCCCGAAAAGTAATCCTTCGCGAACGAAACCCTAATCCCCAACCTGAAGTTCAACAACAAAGGCCACAAGGGGATAATGGTGGTGATCGTGGCGGCGACCGTGGCGGTGATCGCGGCGGCGACCGTGGCGGTGATCGCGGCGGCGACCGTGGCGGTGATCGCGGCGGCGACCGTGGTGGTGATCGCGGCGGCGACCGTGGTGGTGATCGTGGCGGCGACCGTGGTGGTCATCGTGGCGGTGATCGCGGCGGAGACCGTGGTGGCGATCGCGGCGGCGACCGTGGTGGCGATCGTGGCGGAGACCGTGGTGGTGATCGCGGCGGTGATCGTCCTGAAAGCGGTGGCGGTTCGGGTGGACATCGTGGGGGCGATCGTGGCGGTGATCATGGCGGCAGACGCCATCATGACAATCGCAGAGGTCACAACGACCATCGCGATTAGTCGCAGATTTGTTTTATCTTTTATTAATCTGGAATCTGAGGGCCCATTTTTTTGGGCCCTTACCAGGAGATTTGAATGAGTGATCCCTACACAGAACTTGCGGAACTCGCAGGTGGGTTCATTCATGAAATTAAAAACCACCTTAGCACCTTTGGCCTCAACCTCCAGTTACTTGCAGAGGATTTTAATGATCCTCAGACGCAACGAGAACGCAGAGCCTTTGAACGAGTTCAGCGACTTCAAAACGAATGCGAACGGCTTGTCGAAGTTTCAAACGACTTTCTCCGATTCTCTCGGATAGAACAATTAAATCTACAACCATGCGATCTTTTAGTAGTTCTCGAAGAACTTATCGATTTCTTCGGGCCCATGGCACGCAACTCTAACATCAAGGTCAATCGCTATTTGCCGTCAGACCTTCCCCCAGTTTTTCTCGACAGCGAAATCTTCAAACAAGCCTTACTTAATTTGCTCTTAAACGCAGAACAAGCTATGCCCAAGGGTGGTGAAATTACCATTCAAGCAACTATTTCTCCAGAAACTCTTACCCTCAACTTAATTGATACGGGCAAAGGGATTTCCCAAGAGGGTTTAGAAAAGATATTTAAACCTTTTTATTCCACACGGCCTGGCGGCACAGGTCTCGGACTCCCGACAACAAAAAAAATAATTGAAGCTCATGGGGGCACTATTGAGGCTCAAAGTGAACCGGGGAAAGGAACCAAGTTTTCTATCCGACTGCCACTCAAGATTTCATAGGAGTTTTAGATCGTGACCACACATCAACAACCCGTTGCATTAGCAAATATAAATGGCGAAATCACCCCGCTTTCAGAAGCAAAAATACCTGCATTAGACAGGGGGTTTCTTTTTGGCGATGCTGTTTACGAAGTAATGTGGGTAAATCAGGGCAAAATGTGGCTTGAAGAAGAACATTTTATAAGGCTTGAACGAAGCTTGAATCTTATCCGAATCCAAGGTGTTGATCTTTCATCCCTTGCTGCCAAAGTTTACGAAACCATAACTGCAGGGAAATTTAAAAACGCTATTGTCTACATTCAAATCACCAGAGGGGCCGCTCCAAGGAGCCATGCTTTTCCCAAAGATATAAAACCCTTTGAGTTTCTTTTTGTTCAAGAGTTCAACGATCCTTATGCTGAAATGCGTGAAAAGGGAATCCACCTGCTTTCACGCCCAGACATCCGCTGGGAACACTGCGACATCAAATCCACCAACCTACTTGCAAATGTGTTGGCAATTCAGGATTCGAAAGAAGCAGGGTGCCAAGAAGTGCTGTTTTATTTGAAGGATGGCACCATCACAGAATCTGCGCACTCGAGCTTGTTTGGAGTGTTGGACGGGATTTTATACACAAGCCCCAGCAGCGATTTAATTCTGCCTGGTATTACTCGCAATCATCTACTAAATCTTATCGCCAAGGATGGGATTGCAATCAAAGAAAAGTCATTACATATGGAGCAACTTGGGCAGATTTCTGAATTATTTATTACCGGGACAACCTCGGGTGTGCTACCTGTTGTTGCGGTGGATAAAAAGAATATAGGGGAAGGCAAGCCTGGTCCAATCACGAGAAGGATAGAAAAGGCTTATTGGGATTCAGTCAAAAACTGGAGCCAAAACGCACATCACAACGAAGATAGCACACGGATTTAAATTTATTATTTACCTTCGGGTGGAGGGGTTGTAACGGGAACCCCGTCTGTTTCTACGCCGCCTTCAAGCAAAAGTCGAAGAACCATATTTTCAGTGGGGTCTTCGATTACAGATAAGTCTTGGGTTTTGAGCATTTCGCTTTGAATTCTACGAAGGTCAACAAAGAACTTTTCCCCTTCTAGATTTTCGGTAAAGATAAAGTCAATCCATTCAAGTAGAAATGTTGTCTGTGCTTTTTTCACATCAGCAGAATCCGCAGCCAAGAAATGCTTGTTAAATATTTTTGTAACCAAACTTTGGCTCAATACCACATCCTTGGGAAACATTTCAAAGTCCTTACAAAAAGCCATGAATGCAGTTTGTTTTTTCTTGACTAGAAAATAAACCAAAGCCCATGACTCTGTGTTGAACTGTTCCTGGCCAGCTTGTGGGGTTAGGTTTGCAAGTTTAGAACCCGACATTAGTCTGGAAAGAATCGCTTCAAACTCAATCGGATTCCTTTTGTTTTTGTAAATCTGCCTGAATAGTGGCAGGTGATACGAGTTGGCACTACCAAACGACATCCATGGTGAGCAATGGGGGGTTTCAAACACACCCGCCAAGCCTTCGGAAAACCATTTTGGCAAAACAACATTAGCAGGAAGAGTTTTGGTGGCATAAAAGAGCTGCAAGGTTCCAAAGTTACCGATGGTATTCCAAACTGTTTCTTGATCCAAAGCACGATTTAAAACAGCTAGGGCCCCGGAATAAGAAACATCCAAATGATCTGCTGCAGGTGGGTTTCCCTGCCCTATTGTTCCTTTAAGAAGTTGATTAAAGTCATAACCCTTGGTTGTCCATTCTTTCATTTTAAGGCCCAGCATTTCAGAAATGGGATCAAGCCTTTTGGTGCACATCACAAGCAACTTTTCCCTAGGCAGCATAAACCCTTGAACTTTAGCTTTGTTACCAACCAACGCCAAATGCATTTCGTTGTAAACATCAGGCTTGGTCGTAATTACAACCGAAAGCTTTGTTTTTGGTACCTCAATCTGGGTGCCATTTAACGAAAACCACATAAAAAATGTTGCGTAATTCTTTTCTAACTGCGCAATCCACAATTTCACTTCTGGATCGTTTGGAAGGCCATCGTGAATCACTTCAAAGTGATCTGATTTTTCCTGATTGAACCCTACAAAACTTGTGGCAAGGCTCGCAAAAGCTGGGTCAGGAGCACTTTTTTCTTCAGTCGCTTTTTTGGTTTTAGAGTAAGTTTCTAGAATGGGCGACTTGCTCTTTGAATCTTTAATCAACAAATCCATCGTGTCTTTAAACTCTTTTGCCATGCCATGCTCGAGCGAAAACATACCAATGCTTTTGAAAACATCGTTGACATTTTTTTTGTCTTTTAAAGCTGCGGATCGATCTGTAAGAGTTTTACTAAGGGATGGAAGAGCAATCGATTTCCCTTTCACAGTCTCATCAGAAATAATCTGCACAAATTGCATCGAACTATTGGGGACAAAATATTCGCCTGTTATAGCTCCGGGCGCATCCGTGGTAACTAATGGCATAGTCTTCCCACCCCAAGGATGATCGAACCGGTTCCAATGTCCAATTTTTAACTGAGCATCAGTTACTGCAGGTGGAGCCCCTGCTACGCCCGGTTGGGCGGCATTCGGTTGCCCTGCAGCAGGTGCCCCTTGCTGATTTATTTTGTTATCCCCATCAACTATAATCCATGGAAACACCTGCTGGGGAACAGCCACCCTCTTATTAAGCTCAACCACTGTGAAAACAAATCGGGAGTTTAGGGTGAACTCACCTTTTTCAATAATACCACCTGAAAAACCACCTTCACCGGCCCCAACTCCTGGGGGTGCCATTGTGCGCATCGGCCTTACACCAGGACCACCAGGCGGCGGCATAGGTACCCCGCCCGGCATCGGAACGCCTGCACTAGGTCCTGCTGCTTGCCCTTTATCCAAGGGCTTAGTTAAATCCACACGAATCAAATAATAATCTGCATGGATGGCTGCGGTGGTAATCAAAAATATGGCCAAGGCAATGATTCTGCTTAGCATAAATAATCCCCTATGTATCAATAGACCTTAATAACTATTATCCTGACGGTTTTACGCACCAACTGCAATGGTAAAACACCGAAAATAATTGAGCAAAACTTCGAATATACTCACTTTTCAAGAAAGCATTCGATTAAGTACATCGTGAGTATGGGCTAAATCTTCAAATAACAAATCTGGCTCATGGGATTCTAATTCTTCCATAGTATGCCAGCCCGTTGCAACCGCAAGAACCTTGGCATTAATCGCTCGGGCACACTTGATATCCAATGGAGTATCCCCAAGCACCCAAACTTTTGAAGTGGCAAAATCCTTACCAAATCTTGTATGGATTTCGCCCAAAGCTTCCCGCGCAACATCATCTCGATCAAGGTGATGATCGCCGAATCCTCCAAATTGAAAATGTTCAAAGATTCCAAAGTGGCCCAGTTTTATTTTCGCTCCTGCGCGAAGATTTCCCGTAAGAAGCCCCACCGCACAATCATCTCGGGTTTTCAAATCCTCAAGCATTGTTTTGATACCGGGCAAAATCTTTCCTTGAACACTTTTAAGGCACTCCGGAAGATTCGCTAAATAGGCTTTCATCATCGTTTCATACGAAGCATCAGTATGTTCAATTCCATGCAGCCTTAGCAAATCGTGGAGAATACCTTTATCGGTACGGCCACTAAGGCTTAAGCCATCAACGATACGATCAATGCCAAATTTGGAAGACATACCTTTTTCCAAGGCATCTTTCCCTGCCCCTGCGCTTGAAAGCAAAGTTCCATCAATATCAAAAAGGAGGATATTTTTAACCATTATCGTTTTCCATTGGTTATTAATGTAAATAGTTACAACAAGCATTATCTTAGAAAGTATAGCCAATGCATTATCTAATTGATGGTTATAACCTTTTACGAGCGGTAAGGAAACTAAGCGATTCAGTTCCGCCTGGGGTATTGGAACTTGAAAGGAATTGGCTGTTAAAACATTTACACGAACTACTTAAAGATAATCCTGGTGCCAACCATGAAATAACGATTGTATACGATGCAAAAAGAGGAATAGCAGGGCCAAAAAAGGCAAGTAAATATCCCGAGATAGCCGTGGTTTTCACCACGGGATCTGATGCAGACAGCTATATTGAAGCAGCATTATTAGAGGAAAGATTCCCCAAAGCTTTAGTGGTGGTATCTGATGATAAAAGGCTGATAAAAGCCGCAGAGAAAAAAGGCTGTCTGCAAGTTGGATGTTTAGATTTAGAGTTTCATCTAAGAGACAACAGCAAGCCTAAGGAAGAACTTCATATTCCCATGAAACCCATCGAGCTTACGCCAGATGAAACAGCGCAATGGGAAGAACTATTCTTTCCCGAAGGCAAAGGGAAGGAAGAATTTGAAGGCTTAAGCGACCCATTCTTCCGACCCAAAATCAAGAAACCCAAAAAGAATTAACGGTTGGGATTATTTCGGTAGGTGTTTAAAACCTGCCTTTGTGGCCCCTGCACTCTTTCAAGCGAAGTGCTAACCGCAGCCCTAGAAGGCCTACCAAGTTTTTCATATTTAGAAGCAGCTTCAAAGGCTTCTGCTGCCTCTGCCTTGTTTTGCGCCAAGCGAGAAAGCCCCAAGTAATATTGATAACGGGCATCTTGTCTTTCATTTTCAACTGCTGCCATGAATGCTTTTTCAGCTTCTAAGTATCGCTTGTTAAAATAAAGCGCCATACCTGTAGCGTAAAAGCGTTCAGCTTCAACAGGGTTGGCTTGATTGCCTAAATTATGATTCGTCAAGCTAGGGTGATCTTCGATTATTTTCATGAGGTTTTCAAAATGGATAGGACCCATTTTTTCACGAAGCCCAATCACATATTCCCTGATCGCTTTGGTGGGCAAACCTTTAATTGCATAAGCTTGTGCCTTGGCATCAAAAGGAGCATCGGGGGAAGCAAGAATCTCATCCGCAAGCTTCCGAGATTCCTTGGGGCTGATCTTGGGGCTTTCTGGTGGGAACACAATTTCTGGCTGTTGGAAATAAAACCCTGTCAGCAATAATGCAAATAAGTTTGTCAGCATTTCAGGCTCCTTTTTTTCGAGAACGCCAACCTTTTCAACATCTACTTCTTTAGGCTTGATATTATTAGGCAAAATTGAATTTAATAACCTTGCAAGTGCGATCCGATAAACGATACCCTGCGCATCCAATGCCTTATTCCCATCAACCGCTTTGCGATAAAAATCAATCGCATCGATAATTTCGCCACGTACCTCAGCAACTCTTCCCTTGGCATAGTAAGCAAGTGCAGTCTTTGATAAGACCGCTTCATCCGCATCCTTGGCTGCTGCCAAAAGCGAAGGGTCATTCAGTTGTACCTTGCCCTTACCTCTAACCTGAGCACGTTCAATTTCCATCAAGCAACGATCTGCTAGAAGTTCTGACCTTCGCTTGGGGCTGAACTGAGCTGAAAGTTCAATTGCCTTGCTTAGCGAGTTTACCGACTCAACAATTTGATTCATGGACTCTTGTTTTTCACTTAGCTCAACAAAATGGGAGACGGGATCGTTTGCTTCTTTAAGTGCAACATCAGCTTGAAGTTTCCAAGCAATATCGCCTGCATTTAAAGCTGCTTTACCTTTTTCAAGCAAAGCTTTTGCTTCGACATACTTACTTTGATTTTTAAGGATAATGCCCTTAAGAACTTCAGCGCGCGCCTTTAATTCAGGATTAGCCGCAGGATCTACCATCACTTTTTCAACATCTTCGGTAGCTTTCTTTTCCAATTCTCCCTGGCCTTTTTTCTCCATCAAAGCACGCCAGTACTCAAGCATTTCTGCAGGTTGTCGACTTTCCTTTAATTTCTTGTCTACCACTTCGATTTGCTTGGTGAATTTTGTAGTGTCGTCAACCAGCTTGGTTTGTAATCCACGAATCATACCTTGGGGATCTTTGCTCTGGATGATTTCCATACCCTTTTTCAAGCCATCAACCACATTCGTGGGGTTGGTTTTATCTTTCACCAAATTTGCCTGGGAAAGTTCAGTTCCAATGGCTCCGACAAAGTCTTCAGATTTTTTAAGAGAGACTTCTACTTTTGTTTTTTCATCCTTCAACATTGCAAGCTTGGTATCAGCTTCGGTAAGTTTTTTCTCAGTCGCTTTCTTTTCCTCTGCGATTTCTTTTTTGGCTGTATCCTCAGTGTCCTTAACCTTCTTATCTGCTGCTAAAATAGTTTCTTTAACCGTTTTTTCAGCTTCTGCTTTTTGGTCTGCTAGCTTTTTATCTGCATCTTTAAGACTTTCCTTGTAAGTCTTATCTGCTTCTAAGAGTTCGGTTTTTTTATCATCAGCAGCCTTCTTCAACTCTGCTTCATGCTTGGCAAGAAATACTTTTTCTTTGGTTTTGTTATCTTCATCAGCTTTGGCTGCTTCTTCTTTGATTTTGGCAACTTCCTCGGCCTTGGATTTGGCATCAGATTCGGCTCTCTTTTTGCCATTTTCAAGAGCGATAACTGCTTCGCTTTTATTCATGCGAAACTCTTGGGGGATTTCGATCCCAAACTCATACAAGCCGCCAAAAATGCCCGCACCAAGAATGGTTCCCATCATTGTGCCTACCAAAATACCGCCCCTCTTGCGTGGCGGTGCCACGGGTTCTGGCCCCGCCTCTACAGGCTCTTGTTCAGGTTTAGGTTCAGGTTCGGGTTCGGGTTCACCTGTTTGATTGCCATTATCAGGCTCACTGTACTTATCAAAATCATCATCATCCGTAGTTTGATTTGTTTCTTGAACTGGATCCCCATTAAATGCAGTTGTGGCGCCTGCAACTTCTTCTTCAATTGGTTCATCAGAATTGTAATCCTCTGCAGAAGCGGTTGGTTCGCCAGAAACTTCCTCCTCGCCAGTTTCCTGATCAGGTTCGATCTCAGAACCTGCAGGGGCAAATTGTGTATGTTTTGATTGCTTAGAAGCCAACTGGGTTTTCTTTGGGCTAGGTGCTTGCACTTCTTCTTCAGCATCATTTCCGTTTGCGATCGAAATAACTTCGCTAGAAGAAGATTCAGAACCAAATTCTGGAATATTAAAACCCGAGTCATCTAACGCATCTTCAATATCAGAATCTCTAGCAAGCATGGTTTTCTTAATTTCTGGTTGCTTGGTATTTTCGATTTCATCCAAGGCAGAAAAGTCGCTGGCATCTGCAGAAATCGTATTATCTGAAACCTCTTCTGCAATTTCTTCAAACATGTCGACTTCAACTTCTGGAGGATCTATAGCTTCCGCTTTTTCCAAATCAGACCCAGTCATGGCAATGGTGGAATCATTATCCTCAAAAGGTTCGGGGATTTCGATTGCGCCTTCTTCTTTGGGGACGAGAAATTCTGGGTCACTATCTTTTTTTTCTTTTGCCATGGCTTGTATAATCTCCGAAAAGCTTTCTTCAAAAGTACGAGGAATCAACGAATTCCCCACACTCAGTATTGATGATTTTCTAACTTTCTTATTGTCTAAAGCCAAAAGGCATAACGCAAGAAGTTTTCCATCTTTCCCCGATCTCCAAAGCTATTGGATCCTTGTTTTCGTTAGAATCGATACCAATAGAACTACAGTATACAAAAAGACAGTAATCCTTGGTTTTGAAGAAGGCTGGAATAGTAAAAACGAGGTAGAAAGGCTTAAACATAAAGAAGAAGGCAAGAAATTACTGAATATATTGCCTGTTAGAGTTTAAGTTGTAGAATGAAAAGCTTAAGGCGATAATCGATTAATTTTTCCCGAAGGGGCTGGGACAATGTCTTATAAATGCGATGTTTGCGAAAAAAGAGCGGGCCAAGGTAACACCTACACTTACCGTGGTAAAGCAAAATACCTCGGCGGCATCGGCCGTAAGGTAACAGGCAAATCCAAGCGCTTGCACAGCCCAAACCTGCAAACGATTCAATGCCAAGTGGGTGGCTCGGTTCAACGCCTTACCGTTTGCGTCCAATGCATTCGGTCCGGAAGAATTCAACGCCCTGTTAAGAAGCGTCCCTTCCAAATCCAAGCCGGCATGGTTTAATCGTATATTCTAGGGAGCTTCCCTTGGCGATTACCGCAGATGAAATTAAATGGATTGCTCACCTTTCAAGGTTAGAGCTTAAACCAGAAGAGCTAATTGCTGCATCTACGCAATTAAGCTCTATCTTAAACTACATCAATCAACTTCAAGAAGTTAACACGGATAATGTTGAACCCTTAGCCCATGCGCTAGATGTTTCCAACGTTTTCCGTGAAGATGTATTAAAAGAATCACTCAACGTAAACGAGGCACTTGCAAACGCTCCTGATCGTCAGGGGAACTTTTATGGTGTGCCTGCGATATTCGAGTAATCATTTTCCTTGGAAGAATTTGACATCCAATTTAACTTTGCAACAGGCCAGAAATGTCTAATTTAACCAGCAAATTGACTGAAAAATCCGCTGCAGAGCTTATCCAAATTCAAGCAAAAGGTGAAGCAAACGCAGAAACTATCACCAAGGCTTTCCTAGAAGCAATCAAAGCCAAAGATCCTAAAGTAAAAAGCTTTTTACTTGTTAACGAAGAAGCAGCCCTGGCAACCGCTCGATCCATCGATTTGAGGCGTTCCAAAGGCGAAAAACTTGGCACTCTTGCTGGCGTTCCTATCGCGGTTAAAGATAACATTTGCACCAAAGGAATTATCACAACCTGTGGCAGCAAAATACTCGAACACTTCGTCCCGCCCTACGACGCCCATGTAACCGAAAAGCTTCATCAGGCCGATGCCGTGATTCTTGGCAAAACCAACCTTGATGAATTCGCAATGGGATCATCAACCGAAAATAGCGCATACCAAACCACGCGAAATCCTTGGAATCTAGAATGCATTCCTGGCGGTTCGAGTGGTGGTTCAGCCGCGGCTGTAGCAGCTTGCGAAGCACCAATTTCATTGGGTTCAGACACGGGTGGCTCGATTCGTCAGCCAGCAAGTTTATGCGGAATCGTTGGATTAAAGCCCACTTATGGCAGGGTTTCCCGTTACGGTTTGGTGGCATACGCCAGCTCGCTGGATCAAATCGGAACCTTCAGCCATGATGTAACTGATACCGCCCTTTTGTTAAATGTGATTGCAGGAAAAGACGATCGCGATAGCACTTGCACTGCAAACGAAGTTCCCGATTACACGGCAAATCTAGAGGTTCCATTAAAGCCTTTCACCATCGGGGTAGCGCGAGAATATTTTGCTGGTGGGTTGGATGCAGAAGTCGAAAAATCAGTAAGAGAAGCGCTTGATCTTCTTAAAAGCAGAGGCGCAACTATCAAAGAAATTTCACTGCCACATAGCACTTATGCGATTGCAACTTACTATCTTGTTGCAACAGCAGAAGCATCCAGCAATTTGGCCCGTTATGATGGTGTGCATTATGGGCACAGATCCAAAAATCACAGCAATCTAATCGATATGTACAGCAAAAGCCGAGGAGAAGGTTTTGGCTCTGAGGTTAAAAGGCGCATTTTACTTGGCAATTATTCGCTATCGAGTGGCTACATTGATGCGTTTTATTTAAAGGCATTAAAAGTTCGAAGGCTAATTCGGGATGATTTCGACAAAGCCTTTGCAGATTGCGATGTAATAGCAGGTCCAACTGCGCCAACCTGTGCCTTCAAAGTAGGCGAAAAAAGCTCAGATCCGCTTTCCATGTACCTATCCGACATTTATACGATTAGCTGCAATTTAGCAGGAATCCCAGGCATCAGCATCCCATGCGGTTTCAATTCGAAAAATCTTCCGATCGGGTTGCAACTATTAGGTGCACCTTTTTCTGAAGAAAAACTTCTGCGCATCGCTCGAACCTACGAAAAAGAAACCCCTTGGCATCTGAAGCGCGCTCAAATTTCCTAATCCTAAGTGCCCAATGTGTTGCCATATAAATCGATATGCAACCTAGGGCAGTAGCGGAATCCTTCTTCTTTACAAAGCTCAACCAGCCATTTAGATTTTTTGTCCAAGTCCTCGCGGGTGATTCCTTGAGGCATTAAAAGCACCTTCGATTTTTCGATTTTTCCCAAAGATTTTAGGAATTCACGCACCTCCGTGGTATCCTTAGGAGAATCAATCACGAACTTTAATTGATAATCCGAAATATCCATTAACTTTCTGACAACATCGGGCTGCAAACGGATTTCATCATGTCTCAATTTGTATTTGCCGTTCTCCCTATGATGGGGTGTTGAATTAGAAAGCTTCGGGCTAATACTTAAAAGATTGCATTGTACTTTTTGAAAAATCGTACCTGCAGTTTCCAAAGTAATGTGGTAGCCAAGTTCTTTATATTTAATGCAAAGGTCGTTTAGGTCATGGTGTAAAAAGGGTTCGCCCCCGGTAATAACCACATGGTTGGTATTGAAGAGATTGGTTTTGACGACAATTTGATCAAGAGAAAAGGTTTCGCCTTCTGGGTTCCAAGAAGTTTGGGGGGAATCGCAAAAAACACAGCGCAAGTTACAACCCGTGGTGCGAACAAACGCCGAGGGAACGCCATTGAGAATGCCTTCGCCTTGGATCGAATAAAAAATTTCGGATATTTTCATAATCCCACTCTATCGTAAGAAATAGGATCGATAAGGCCAGCTTCTTTGAATCCTTCAAGTCTTAAAATACAGGCGTCACACAAACCGCATGATTTGCCATTATTTTTAGGATCATAGCAGGTATGAGTCAGGGAGAAATCCAAATCAAGATCGTGGCCCAATTTGATGATTTCTTTTTTGGAAAGAACGATCAAAGGGACATGAATTTTAAATTTTCCTGTTTTTTCGACCCCCGCTTTGGTCGCAAGATTGGCAAGACTTTCAAAGGATCGAATAAAATCTGGTCTGCAATCGGGGTACCCAGAATAATCAACTGCATTTACCCCAAGAAAAATATCAAAAGCATTGAGGCTTTCGGCCCAAGCCAGTGCAATGGAAAGAAACACCGTATTTCTTGCAGGAACATAGGTGACAGGAATTTCGCAGGCCATGGATGCTTGGGAACGATTTTTCGGAACTGCTTCCTCAGAAGTCAACGCTGAGCCGCCAAATGCCCTTAAATCTAAGTCAATTACCTTATGATCGAAGACTCGCAATTGCGTGGCAACTCTTTTTGCAGCTTCGATTTCAGCATGATGCCTTTGCTGGTAATTAATGGTCAAAGCATGGCACTCATACCCTTCCTTAAGGGCAACCGCTAAGGTCGTGCTGGAATCAAGCCCGCCACTGAGCAAGACCACTGCTTTTTTAGTTGTATTCAGAGCCATTGATTCGCCACCCAATTAAAAAGAATAAGGATAACACGATTATACTCAGGCCTTCTTTCCATCTATAATATGGAAATGTGGTAAAAACTTTTGCCCTCGCACCATGCCCAACGGCCCATTACAACTATACTAAGAATTACACTTAGTTAACCTAACGGAGGCGCAACCATGCCAGCCATGACCCTGACCGAGAAAATCCTAGCAAAACACGCAAAAACTGATTTTGTAGAGCCTGGGCAAAATATTTGGATTGATGTCGATATTTTAATGACCCACGATGTTTGTGGCCCCGGCACCATAGGTGTATTTAAAAAACATTTTGGAAAAGCTGCCAAAGTCTGGGATCCCAAGAAAATAGTTATTATCCCTGACCACTATATTTTTACCGCAGACAAGATGGCCAATCGTAACATCGATGTCTTGAGGGAGTTTTCCCAAGAGCAAAACCTGCCTTATTACTACGATGTTGGCACTGAAAAATACAAAGGCGTTTGCCATATCGCACTGCCTGAAGAAGGCCACACCCGCCCAGGCGAAGTATTGCTGGGCACCGATAGCCATACCTGCACCGCTGGGGCATTCGGAGAGTTTGCCACCGGCATTGGTAATACAGACGCAGGCTTTGTCATGGGTACAGGTAGCCTTTGGCTTAAAGTACCACCCACAATGCGATTTGTTTTCGAAGGCACTTTACCCCCATATCTAATGGCTAAAGACCTTATTCTTGCGGTGATTGGAGATATTGGCTGCGATGGGGCAACCTACAAAGCGATGGAGTTTGATGGCCCTGGGGTTTTTGCTCTTAACATGGAAGAGCGCATGACACTTTGCAATATGGTGATTGAAGCAGGTGGCAAAAATGGTGTTATTGCGCCAGACAAAGTCACACTCGATTTCATCGATTCTAAAAACAAGCATAAAGTTCCATACACTCCTGTTTACACCGATCCCGGTGCGAAGTTTATTTATGAAAAGGTTTACGACATAAGCAAACTGCAACCGGTAGTGGCCAAGCCACATAGTCCAGATAACAAAGCTTTTGTAAGCGAAGTAAAAGGTACCAAGCTGGATCGGGCATACATCGGTTCTTGTACAGGCGGAAAAATGACTGACTTCCGTGCCGCTGCTAAAATTATGCATGGGCATTCTGTTAAGATTGATACCTTTGTGGTTCCTGCCACCACTGAAGTTGCCAGGGGTCTTAAAACCGAAAAGATGCATGGCAAAACGCTCGAACAAATTTTCTTGGATTCAGGCGCAAAAATGGGCGAAGCCTCTTGTGCAGCTTGCCTTGGCGGGCCCAGCGATACTTTTGGCAGGCTGAATCAGGCCATTCGCTGTATCAGCACAACGAATCGCAATTTCCCAGGCAGAATGGGCCACAAGGAAGCTGAAGTTTTTCTGGCCAGCCCTCTTACCGTTGCTGCCAGCTCAATTACAGGTATGATCACCGACCCTAGGGAGTACTTAGCATGAGTAAAATTCCAAACGAAATCACTGGCAAAGCTTATGTTTTGGGGGATAATGTTGATACCGATCAAATTATTCCCGCAGAATATCTTACCTTCAATCCTGCGATTCCTGAAGAATACAAGCAGTTTGGTAAATACGCACTCAGTAGCGTACCACCAGCACAATCTGGCTTACCCAAAGGTAACATTCCTTTTCATACTGATGATGAGTTTGTTTCGCCCTACACTTTTATCATTGCAGGGAAAAACTTTGGGTGCGGCTCTTCCCGCGAACACGCCCCCGTAGCTCTTGATGCTGCTGGTATTAAAGTCGTGATTGCAGAATTCTATGCCCGTATTTTCTTCCGAAATGCAGTCAATGGCGGCTACTTAGTCCCTTTTGAATGCAGCGATAGATTATGCGACAAAGTCTGCACAGGCGATGAATTGAAACTTGATGTGTTGAATTGCAAATTGCACAACTTGACCACCAAAGAAATCTACCCACTTAATCCATTAGGCGAGATAGCACCCATCCTGAATGCAGGCGGGATTTTCGCTTATGCCAAGCAAGTAGGCATGCTTAAGTCTTAGTTTCTTATTTAATTAATTAAGCATCAGGTTCAGGAAACTGAATCTGGTGCTTTTTTATTTTAGGTACATTTCTTAACTCGTATTCAAGCGAAAAACGCACACTTTGGAAGAACGCAAAAACACAAACGACCTTGATTAAAATACCCTCGGTAAAAACTTCGAAACCAAGGTACGCCTGATAGCCAAGGGTGATTAGAAACAAACCTAAAGCTATAACGGCTAATCCACTGGGTGCTAGCGGTATAAAAAATGCCAAGATCACAATTCCGATGCCTGCGCCAATACTGACCTTACTGTTGTTTTTAGCATTGGCGATAACTAATTGCCTCTTTGATTCAAGTTCTTCCTCAGTCATTTTTTTTTCTGGTTCCATGGCATTGTTTTGAGCAACCAACATTTTTGTGATGGATTCATCAACGGTTTTTAAAACAAAGGCATAAAAGCAGATATTGAATAAGCCAACCGCAAGTAAGATATTGCGGGATAAATTTAAATTTACACTAGGTTCAGGTCGGTTCATGAAAAACAAGCCTTGGGAAAGATTGAGTATCCTGTTCCAACAGTCTAGTAAATTAAGGTTGCTTGATATGACAAAAATGCCGTCATCTAATTGCCAAGTCTGCCACTCTGACAGTTATTATTCGTCCCCCTTCCCAGACAAACTCCACAAACCTATACGCATCAATAACTTATACACATTCGATTTCATGGCATAACCTTTGCTAATCTAATTGCTCATTCGCTAAAAGACCTTAATCGGTCTGAATGAATTTTAGAATCATAAATCCGGTTTGTAACCGGCAAGATGGCAAATGAAAAGCATTCAATAGTTTCGTGGTTAAAGGAGTATGTGGATGGGTTCTAAACAACTGACTTATGCTGATGAAGCGCGTCAAAAAATGCTAGCTGGCGCTAGCAAACTTGCTCGGGCAGTCCGATGCACCCTTGGGCCCCGTGGCCGAAATGCTGTTATCGACAAAGGTTGGGGCAGCCCAACAGTAACCAAAGACGGTGTTACTGTTGCAGAAGAAATCGAACTTCAAGATCCGTTCGAAAACATGGGGGCTCAACTTATTAAAGAAGCCGCCAGCAAAACCAGCAATGTTGCAGGCGATGGTACCACCACCGCAACTGTAATTGCTGAAGCTGTTTTCAGAGAAGGTCTTAAATACCTTGCTGCTGGGCACCACCCAATGGCAATCACCCGTGGCGTTCAAAAGGGTGTGGATAAAGTTGTCGAACAATTGGCCAAGATGGCTGAAAAGATTGACTCTAAAGACAACAAAGAAATCACCGAAGTTGCAACCATTGCTTCCAACAACAACTCTGAAATCGGCAAAAAACTTGCTGAAGCGATGAGCAAAGTTGGCGCAACCAATGGTGTTATTACTATTGAAGAAGGCAAGATTACTGAAACCGAAGTAGTCGTTGTTCAAGGTATGCAATTTGATCGTGGTTATCTTTCACCCCACTTCGTCACCAATCATGACAACATGACTTGTGATCTTGATAATCCTTACATCCTTATCTACGAAGAAAAGATTAGCTCTGCTAAATCTTTGAT
>CAMDHK010000058.1 GCA_945897965.1 Candidatus Kuenenia stuttgartensis
AATCGAGCAGTACCGATCATAGAACAATTTGATAGGTAACAAATAAGCATTGAAAACCTGTCACATTATCTAATTCACCAGAGAAATTTGCTTATTTGAAAGATTTGGAAAAGTGATGCTCATTCGAGGGGATCGCCAACCAAAAAAACCAAAAAGAAATTAATCTGGGGATTCCAACCATCCATCTCCTGATCTACCAGCGGTCGGCCACGACCGACCCAAGGTCACAAGTAGTTTTATATACGGAAAAGGCAAGGTTGTAAAGAAATAAATGCCATTCTTTTTGAGTTTTACATATTTTACAGCAAAGTTGGTGGTCTAGGTGTTACAAATTCTCCAAATAGTTAAAAAGGATTTTTTCAAAAGAGGAACTAAGTATATGTGCGTTTTCGAGTACTTCTTGATGCGAAGGAGGTTGGGGTGAAAGACCAGCAGCTTTATTGGTAATGCCTGAAATTCCAGCACATTTCATCCCTAAATGAAATCCGGCCTCTACTTCCCAAGCAGTGGACATGCCAACGGCATTGGCATTCCAAAAGGAAAAAGCACGAATTTCGGAAGCCGATTCATAGCATGGCCCGGTAACCATCAGATAGGTTCCGATGGAAGTAGATAAATTTTGGGATTTCGAGATATTTTTTAATTTATCAAGGAGGGCAGGGTCGTATGGGGAGTCAATTGGGGGTAAAAAGCCAGGGTTATTTTTGTCGTTATTCCATGGTTTGCTGATGGTATCGATATGGTTTTTAATGAGCATGATCGAGCCCGGATAAAGATTTGGGGAAATGCCACCAGCGGCATTGGTGAAAATCCCAGTTTTGCATCCGAGAGAGTGAGCAATTCTGGTTGTTGCGGTGACAACTTGTTTTGAGTAACCCTCGTAGGAATGAATTCTTCCTTCTGAAATGAGTAAAGTTTCGTTGTTAAAATGCGCGTGTGTGAGACACCCTTTGTGACCAGGCACAGTTGCAGCAGAGATTTCTGGGAGTTGGCTGAAAGGCCAAGACTGTCTGTTTTGGAATTTTTCTGCGATTGAGCCGTATCCTGACCCTAGAACAAGAAAGAGTTTCGGGGGATATAGTTGACAAAGGCGCAACAAATCTAGAGGCAGATTCTCGGCATAATTAGACATGTCTTAAAGCCTCTATCGGATCCATAAGCGCAGCTCTTCTGGAGGGATAGATGCCAAAAATAAGTCCAACAGCAACAGCGGTTGTGAGTGACCAAGTGATGGATTCGAAATGAACCTTTGCAGGGATTCTTGCGTCCCAGAAAGTTTCTGCAATGAAAGGTAGTGCGTAGACCATGGCGAGTCCGAGGCCGATGCCTAGGATTCCGCCAACGCTGGTTTGCACAACAGCTTCGATAAGAAATTGTAAGGTGATATCGCGGCGTTTGGCACCAAGGGCTCGTCTAATACCGATTTCACGGGTTCGTTCGGTGACGGTTGCAAGCATGATATTCATGATACCGATGCCACCAACTAGAAGAGAGATGGAGGCGATAAGAACAAGCAGCATTTTATAACGTTCTTTGGCTCTTTCAGCTTCCTCGAGTCGGTCGAGTGGAACATTGACGGTCCAGTCGGCTTTACTGTGATTTTCAAGTATTGATCGAACGATTTCGCCTGTCGGTCGTACTTTTTCAATATCACTAACAGTGATTGTGATCTGGCTTATTTCAACTTTTTCAGCAGATCTTGAGCCAGCAGAGCGCATGAATATTCTTTCGCCAAATCTTACTCTTGCAGTTGCAATGGGGATGACTACATCTAAGTTGACATCTTCTGTGGAAACCCCACCTTGGGATCTTTCTTTCATAACCCCTATAACCTTGTAGAAGAAAGTTCCAAGTTGGACTTCTTTGTCTAAGGGGTCTTCGAATGGAAAAAGTCTATTAGCTAGTTCGGAGCCAAGGACAACAACATTTCTTAAAAGCACTTCGTCGTCAGCGACAAGAAACCTACCACTTTTCATTTCGATGTTATGGATGTCTAGATAGTCGGGGATGGTGGAGACAATTCTGCTATTAACGCCTTTATAACCTCGTCTAGCTTCTTGAGGGAAGATGCGCATGGGGACCATTCTGGTAACGGTCGGGATAGTCGCAATTTTATCAAAGTCTAAATAAGTGAGTCCATAAATTGCGATGTAGCTACGCTTGGAAGAACCTGCATCATCAGTTGGTTTGACACTACGGATCATAATATTGTTGGCACCCTGCCTTCGGATATCATCCAAGGCGTCTTGCATGCTGCCCTCGCCGAAGGCCATGAGAGAGATCACCGCACCGGTGCCAATGATGATACCTAGGACGGAAAGAAAAGCGCGAAGCCTGTGAAGCCAAAGGCTTCGTACAGCAAGGATGAAGCTTCTGCGGCCTTTGTCCCAAAGTAAAATGGATGCAAAGAGGCTGAAAAGCATGAGGATTGCAGTGATGGAAAATATCAGCATTTCCGATTCTCACTAGGATTGATGGAGCACCAAGCTTTCTAGTAGCTCCGTTTGAATGGTAGAGGTTGCGCCTTCGATGGAAACGGTGGGCTTTTCGTTTCTGACATCGGATTCTATTACCCCATCTCGCATTCTAACAACTCGTTTGGCCCAAGAGGCGATATCGTTTTCGTGGGTCACCATGATAATTGTTTTTCCTGCTTCATTAAGCTTGGAAAGAAGGTGCATGATTTCGTCGCTGGTTCTGGAATCAAGGTTTCCGGTGGGTTCATCAGCAAGAATAACAGCAGGGTCGTTAACTAGGCTTCGAGCAATGGCGACGCGTTGTTGTTGGCCGCCTGAAAGTTGCATGGGCCGATGATCAAGCCTATTGCCTAATCCTACGAGTTGGGCTAAACCGATGCATCTATTGGTGGTGGAGTTAGAAAGTTTAGCGCCTTGGTAGAGCAGGGGGATCTCGATGTTTTCGACCACGGTGTACTGGGGTAGAAGGTTGTATTGTTGGAAAATGAATCCGAGGTAGCGACTTCGAATATTGCTAAGTTGATCATCTTCCATTCTGGCGACATCTTGGCCAGCTAGAAAGTATTGGCCATTGGTGGGGCGATCAAGGCAGCCTAAAAGATTAAGGAGGGTGGATTTGCCAGAACCTGAGGGCCCCATGAGGGCAACAAAATCGCCTTCTTCCACTTCTAATGTTACACCTTTTACAGCATAAACCAACACTGTTTCCAGGGAATATACTTTTGCTAGATCAATGATTTTAAGAACGCTGGCCAAGTTGTAAAGCCTTTAAAAGTAGTTGAAAATGTATTTCTGTTCGCCAGATTATGTCTTAGACTTTTTGTCTTTTTTCTTGGAGCTTGGTGAAGTTGGGGCATCAGCCTTTTCTGCTTTTGAAGAATCCTTCTTGGAATCACGGGAAAGGCTCTTAGGATTAAGAACCACAACATCACCCTCGTTGAGTCCATCTTTAATTTCAATCATTTTTTCATTGCTTACACCTAGTTTTACCGGCTTTTCGATTGGCCCTTCTGGGGCAAGGGTAAAACAGAAAAATCCGTTTTGCGTGTTACCAAGCACGGCTTGAACAGGAATTGCAAGTACATCTTCAGCTTTGGTGTCGGTGTAAATAGTAACAGATGCACTCATGCCTGGTTTCAGGTCGGGTAAACTTTCATCGATGGAAACCAAAGTGCGATAAACGCGTACATCCGAAGTAAGCCAATCGGATTGAGATGCGACTTCATCGACATGCTTGACATGGCCCTGCATAACTTTATCAGGGAAGGAATCGATACGGATTGTCGCAGGCAGGCCGTTATCTATTAGTTCTTGTTCTTTATCCATAAATTCGTTGTGAATCTCATAGTACGCAGCCTGAGCGGAGAGTAAGCCTAGGGGTTGGCTCAGCAGGGATAACCCAGCAAGTCGGATTTCGCCATAGCCTGTTTTTTTCCATTGGTCACCTCGGATGCGATTGCGCATGGCTTCATGAACTTTAGTATTAACCATCATGTGGGTAAGGTTGGGGATACGCATCAGTTTTTGGCCTTCACGCACGGGTTCGCCTTGAGCGATGGTTGCTTGTTGGGAACCGCTGCCAAATCTAGCCTGTTCGGATACATAGTAAACAACCAGACCATCTTGAGGCGCGTAAAGGTAGCATTTTTTGATTTCGTCCTCGATTTCCTTGAATCGAAGTTCTTCCTTGGAGAAGATAGATTTTTTTGTAAGTGTGTCGTTGATGCCTTGGATTTCTTTGGACTTAGATTGGGTCGTAAGTCGGTCTTTGGCTCTTTTGGACTCATCCCTTTTGCTTTTGAGTTCGGTCAGGGTGCGTTTCTTGGTGTAGTCTTTGAGTACTCTTAATTCTTCTTTTACTTTTTCTACTGAGAATTCTGCGCTTTTTAATTTGAATCTATCTGCTAGGGCCTGTTTGGGGGTCATGTATCCTTTGCTTACCATTCGGTCGAGCCAAACATCGCGATCGTTCCACATGGAGAGGTCAGATTCGGCCATAAAGAATCTACCTTCAACTTCTGCAAGTTGTTGTTTGTAATCGCCTTCTTGGAATTTTTCGAGATCGAGGGCGGAAAGTTCGATGGCGATTTCAGCAGTTGCTATGTCGCTTTGGTTTTGGCTTTTTACGATGTCGTAGTTGGCCTCGGCTTGGATAAAATCGTTGCGAGCCCGATCGCGTGCGATCTGCTGGCTTTTGAGTTGTTCCTGTAGTCCAGAGTCATCGAGTTCAACTATAAGGTCGTTGTATTTCACATGCGAGCCATCATCGATAACCCATTTGATGGTGGTTGAGAACGAAGACCCTTTGCTGCCTGAGCGAACTTGGCAAACAATATCTTTGTTGTCTAAGGCTTCTAGAGTACCTCTTTCAAGAATAGTTACTTGAAGTTTTTCTGGTTTGACAACATGAGTGATTAGGTCGATACGAACGGGTTTAGAACGAGGCCAAAAATAAAGGCTTGAACCAGCGATCACGATGATGATGGGGATAGCAAACGCCAACGCAATTTTTTTGATTGAGAAGTTTGCAGGTGATGCATCTTTATTCGATACATCTTTATTTGAGGCTGATTTTTCTGGGCGGGAGAAGGAAGCTTGCAGGACCTCCCCGAGTTCCCTCTGCACCGTTGGGGATGCTTCGGAGATTGGTAACTGTTTCGGCAGGTCTGTTTGCTTGGAGGTCGCAATGACAGGTTTCGATTTCATCGATCCATACTCCGCGTGGGTCAAGAGGTAAAAGTTCAAGATCCCTGTAAAGGAAAGTTCGTTGACTAAGGTAATCGATCCAAATTCCAAACAGCGTGTTTTGTGCTGTCAGTTTGGACCTTTGGGCTGCAAGCAACTGCTCGGTAAAAGCAGCTTGCGCACCATCGTTATTTCCCTGAGCCCCACCCGCACCGCCTGGTTTGGAAGGTGCGTAGGTTGTTTCAAGCGCATTGTCCAAAATCAAGTAAGCTAATTCAACTGCCAACTTCTGAATATCGTAAGTTTGAGACAAAGCTCGCAAACTTCGGATTTCATTGCGAACATCTTCAATTATAGTATCTTCAAAGGCCATCAAGTTGCGCCTTTGTCTTTGCCAGTTGATCAAGGTTGCCCTGTAGGCGTTTCTTTCTTGAATTCTGACTAAAGGTAAATCCCCTGTAAGGATCAAGCGGTGCCGTAAAGACCCCGCATTAAAATTCACAGGTTGGGCGACATTTGCAGGCGAAGTACCTAATAAACTATACTCTACGTTCATGACCCCTTGCAAGGCATTAGCGGAAACAGCAATTTGTCTCCAGGAGTCCATTAGTTGGGCCCGCCCATTCATTAAATCAAGTCTATTCGTTAAAGCGTGCCTACAGCCTGCAAACAAAGCTTCATCGATTTCCGTCTTTAATAAGTCTACACCATCAACGCATACTCTGGGTACAGTGGGCCAAGATTTTCTGGTTTTGTCCAATTTTTCGTTTCTTGGCTCTACCAAAACCAAGAGAAAGTCTTCAATCAGGTTTTCAAACTGGTTGAGTTGATCATCGACACCGTTTCGCAGCCAGTTTACTTTTTGTTCATACAGTCTGAGGTTTCTTTCGAATCTCCCCAAGAAGAATTCGAAGTCTTTTTCACCGAGTTCTAATTTTTCTGTGTATGGTTGTTGCTTACCTTTTCTCTCAAAATCGGCCTTTGATTCTTGAAGTTCCAATCTGCGGATATTGATTTCTTTAAGTTTTGCGGCTAATTCTTCTTTGGTCATCGCTTCCCATTCTGCCCATCTTTTTGGAAGCTTATCCTTGAATTGTGTTCCCTTGACAAAATCGGATTCTTTGAGAATGGTTTGTAAACCTTTACGCAATTGATCGACCTTTTTTGGGTCATTGAGTTTTCTAGATTCTTGGCGTGTTTTTTTAAACTCATCGACCAGATTTGAATAACGGGCCAATTGAGCCAATTGGGGTTCTAGTGGTGCTCGGTCGAGTTCTAGGGGCAGGTCAATTGGCAGGCCAAGTTGATATTTAAAGCGGTCAAGCGCATCCCGTAACGATAGCTCCCTCGTGATAACATTTGTTTTAAATGATAATAATTGTTGCAGAATTCTTGATACTTGTAGTTCGGACTGATCTCCAATGGCTTGCATTTCCTTGTATTGGTCAAGCGTGGTGGATAAGTCTTTTACATTTTCACGTTCGTTTTGCAGCAAACCAGCTTTCAGTACTGCGGGTAGGTAGCCATCTCTTCGGGCTGCGAAAGCTTGTGATGTCGAGCTATAGCCATTGCCTTCGCCAGGTGTAACTTGAACATTTCCTGCCCCTGCAATACCCGAGCCAAATACGCTATTAAATCTAGAGGCTGAAGCAACCGTGGCTGGGGTGCTAAATACTATGGGAACGCCACCTACAACGATATCAGCATAAAATTCCTTGCGGAAGCGTGCGTAAGAGCGCATCTCGTAAAGCAGATTGCGTTCTGCTAAGGTGAGAGGTTCGAGGGTAACAGCTCTGCCACCCCCACGGAACAACGGTTGAAACAGGTCTAAAGATAAAGCCGATGGAGTTCGAATTTGGGTTCCACCATTTCCAGCCATATCGACAACAATTGCATTAGCGTATCGAAACAAAAGCAATGCGCCTGTTGAGAATGTTTTTGTGAATCCAGCTTCAGATGCAACATTCCATCGGTTGGTATTGTTTGCTACGGTTTCGGAATTAGCTCGCTCCCTGATTGCGACTTCGTTCGCATAAAACTGTGCGGCAAACGCAAATCGCTGCAAAGTTACTGGAAGTGCTGCTAGGTAAACATTTTCTCTTCGGAATTGAAAATCTCTGCTATTTACCAACCCGAGTTCGCAGGATTGTTCGAGTTTGATAAGAAACGGGTGATCATAACGGCCCGCAGGATCGCCTTTGTAAGTCAGGCCCATGGAATCAAAAGGGCCTTTGTCTGGGTCAAGGTTGTCCAGATAATTTATGCCATCTTGTTTGAACGAGACCAATTTAAAGGGTGCGTCAATTTCTTTCGGTGCTTTAATTGCAACTGCAGAACGATTTTCAGAATCATATTGGGATAGTAAATCAATATATCCCGAACCTTCCATGTGACCTATGCCGTATTTTCCAGGTTTTTGGGGATTAGGCGCCATTGCCATAGAGGCCGGATCATCGGGTGGCATTGAGGGCCTGTCCTGATTACCTGCGGAGGCGAAACGGGCCCTTGGATCGGGAAGCAGATGAAACTGTTCAAGTTTCCAATTAGGATATTTATCTTTGGTTGCAAGAATTTGGTTTACTTCATTGTCAGCTCTGTTTCGAAAGAATCGCCTGCTACACCCTGGCATTAAAATTGCAAAGCTAACACCAAGCAAAAGCATGGTATAAAAGTTTTTTCTAAATGATGAAGCCTCGAGTTTTTTCATAAGCTTTCGGAGAGTTCAATTACAGGCGTGAATAATAGTTACAAACGTCATAATTGATATCGGCCTAATATACGGTATAGCTTGAGTGTATATTTGTTAGATTGCAGGATATGGGCAAAAGGTTTGGTGGTTTTGAATTAAAAACCTAGGATACTTGTTGCATAGGAAACGAATTACCTTCGAGGATTGATAGATGAAAGCCCTAGTATGCAATTCATACGGTAACCCTTCGCAAGTTTTAGGAATTGAGAATAAAAGTGAACCAAAACCCGGTAATGGAGAGGTTTTGGTAAGGATGATTCTAAGTCCGGTGAACCCATCAGATTTGCTGTTCATTCAGGGAAAATACGGCAATCAGCCCAACCCTCCCCAAACTCCAGGTTTTGAAGGGGTGGGAATTGTAGAAGCTGGTAAAGGGCTATTAGCTTGGCGGGTTATGGGAAAACGGGTGTCGGTCATCGGTCAGGGGGATGGCAGGTGGCAAGAGAAAATCATCATTCCAGCAAGGCAAGCTGTTCCCATGCCTTCGTATCTTACCGATCAGCAGGCTGCTTCATTTTTCGTTAACCCTGCGACTGCATATGTGATGACTCAAAAAGTGTTGAAAATTCCTGCGGGGGGTTGGTTGTTGCAATCTGCTGCAACTGGGGCGTTGGGGAAGATGATAGTAAAGTTGGGAAAAAAGCTTGGGTTTCACACCATTAATATTGTCCGTAAGCAGCAACAAGCTGAAATCCTTCGAAAGATTGGGGCTGACGAAGTTATTTCGTTGGATCAGGGAAACATTCAAGACTCAGTAATGAAAATTACCAAGGGGAAAGGTGTTTCTTACGCTGTTGATGCGGTGGGTGGTGAAGTTGGATCGCAGATGATATTAAGCCTTGCGAGAAATGGAAAGATGTTGGTTTATGGTCGGATGTCTGGGGAACCATTGAAGTTCGAGCCAGGCGATATCATGAAAGGTCAGAAGACAGTGCAGGGGTTTTGGCTTTCGGAATGGGCTAAAGATCAGGGCGTTTTAACTATGCTAGGTTTATTTGGTAAGTTGGGTGGTTTTATTCGTGATGGTGTGTTAGATACCCCCGCTGGTCCAATTTTTGACTTGGCAGATTATCAAAAAGCTCTTAGTGCAGCAGCTTTAGATTCCAAAGAGGGAAAAGTGTACCTTAAAATCAATCCTTCCTAAATTGCCTGTGGTTTCTGGCTTGTCGGGTCTTGAATGACGCTATTTACTTTTTAAATTGCAATGGTTATGGGCCACTTTAGATTTTAAGCCCATAATTTGGGCATCTTTTGCCCTGGGAAGTTGCAATGGTTTTCAAAAATCTATTTGGTTTGATGGCTATTCCGATGGTTCTTTTGCTGGGTTGTTCACAAACCCCCAAGCAATCGACCCGAATGATTTCCGATGCTGGTATGAATGCAGAGAAAATTGTTCGATTACCCAATGCTGCTCCTGATGCTGGCCCAACCAAAGAAGCTGCAATTCGAGTCGGAAAAATTGGTCAAAAACTTCTCGTTGCTAATCCATCTATTGGAATTAAACCTGCGTTTCACACGATTGGAACTTCTCAATCCGAGGTGTTTCATAAAGGTGTTGATCAAATTATGATAACCGATGGTTTGGTTAAAGAATGTAGTGATGATCAGTTAGCAGCAGTATTGGCAGTAGAATTGGTCAAGATGTTGGGAGAACAAGAGAATAGTGCGCCAACAGGCAAAATTATCGATCGAACGCCAGGGATGGATTTTCCAATTGGGAATGATCGCTCGCTAGTTTTTGGGCCAGCGGATGGAACTCGCATTGCGGAACGGTATGGGCTAGATCAGATGCGCATGAAAAACAAAGCAACTGGGGCAGGAACTTTAGATCCAAAAATACTAGCCCGGGGTTATTTGTCTAAAGCGGGTTACCCTTCAAAGGCAGTGGATTCGATTTCTGGTCTGCTTAAAAAGGCAGACGAGAATTTTAAGTTAGAAAAGCAAATGACAGGTACTGCGCAAGCCGCAGAGGGTAAAAATAGTCCCCCCGTTCCTCAGTAATACAATTCAGCATTTATTTCTTGGCATCCCCTTCAAATATAGTATCTTTAGTTAAGTTCTGCCCAATATGTATAGGCGCAGGATATTATAGATCTTGTTTGTTGAGAATAATATGAGCAATCCGAAGTCTTTGGTTTTTGGCCACTCTTTTTTAAGTTACATGATGCTTGCAGTTCTTGCATCTGGTTGTGGCGGTGCACCTGCTCCATCCAATAAAGATGGCGCTAAACCCGATACTGGGAAAAAAGAAGCAGCGAAGCAGGATGGTAAAGTAAAGAGTGCGAAAGATGCTAAGGTGGCTTTTGTTAGTAATAACCCTGCAGAGTTTTGGACTATTGCAGAGGCTGGTGCCCGAAAAGCTGAGCAAGAAACAGGATCGATAGTTATTTTTAAAAGACCTCAAGATGCCTCGGCTTCAACCCAAAAACAAATCATTGAAGATTTAATGACACAAGGTGTGAACGCAATTTCTGTGAGTGTAATCAGCCCGGAAAATCAGACTTCGTTTATAGATGAAATTGCTGCAAGAATCCCAGTCTTGTGCGTGGATAATGATGCAGTTAAATCCAAAAGGAAGTGCTACTTGGGAACTGCTAACCTCCAAGCTGGACGGTCTGTTGGTGAATTGGTGAAAGAAGTTATGCCGCAAGGTGGAAAAATCGCGATTTTTGTAGGGCAGTTGGATCCAATCAATGCTCAAGAAAGGCGTCAGGGAGTGCTTGATGTTCTTGAAGGTCTTGCCGAATCAAAAGCATTGCGCGATTCTCCCAATGGGAAAAAATATGGGAACTACGAATTGATTGGCACCTACACCGATAATACTGATAAAAATAAAGCCAAAGATAATGCTGCCGATGTTCTTGCTAAGAACCAAAACGAAGAGAACCTTTGCATGATTGGATTGTGGGCATATAACCCACCTGCTATTCTCGCAGCGGTCAAAGATTCGAAGCGTATTGGGAAAGTTAAAATTGTTGGTTTTGATGAGGATGACAACACCCTTGAAGCCATTAAGGTTGGGGAAATCCATGGCACGGTTGTCCAGCAACCCTTTCAGTTTGGGTATCAATCTGTCAAGTTAATGGTTGAACTAGTTACTAAACCTGAAGGTGTGAAAATCCCTGCAAACGGGATTATCGATGTGCCGCATAAAGTGATTAAGAAAGATAATGTCGATGCATTTCACACTGAACTTAAAAAGTTGATGAATAAATGAGCAGTCCGGTTTCAGGAGGCCCTAGCATTTTGCCTGGAACAACTTTGGTTCCCGTGTTAGAAGCGTTGGACATCAGTAAACAGTTCTATGGGATAAAAGCCCTAAGCAATGTTGCTGTGCAAATATATCAGGGAGAAATTCTTGCTATTATTGGTGAGAATGGAGCGGGTAAATCAACCCTGATGAAAGTCCTTGCAGGGGTTCATCAACCTGATTCTGGTCAAGTTCTGATCAACGGTGCCGGAGTCAATTTTTATAGCCCTTCTGATGCAATGAAACATGGTATTAGCTTGATTCATCAGGAGTTGAATCTTGCAGATAATCTCACAATTGCAGACAATCTTTTTTTGGGTAGGGAATTGCTTTGGGCGGGGCCTTTGAAATTGCTCGATCGTAAGGCAATGCTGAAGCTTGGTGCTAAATTTCTTGCACGAGTCGGGTTAGATGTTGATCCCAGTGTTTTGGTGGGTTCATTGCCTCCGGGGCAGAAGCAACTGGTGGAGATTGCCAGGTCTTTATCTTTGAATGGCCGCATTCTTATCATGGACGAACCTACTTCCAGTCTATCGCAGAAAGAATCTGATCAGTTGGTTGAAGTTATTAAGGAGCTTTCGTCCGAAGGTGTTTCTGTAGTTTATATTTCTCATCGCTTGGGGGAAGTTAAAAGAGTTGCCCATCGTGTTGTTGGTTTGCGTGATGGAAGAAATGCTGGGACCCTTGCAACTCATGAAATTTCTCATGATGCCATGGTTCGGATGATGGTTGGCAGAGATCTCGAAAAATTTTCCAAGCCCATAGTTTTAGACCAATCTGCTAAAGTGCGACTCGAGTTAAAACAATTCAAGTTTATTGGAGGCACCCCCTCAGGCGTTACTTTTCAATTAAAGGCAGGCGAGATTTTAGGGATGGCGGGTTTGGTTGGTGCAGGAAGAACAGAACTCGCTGAAACTCTGTTTGGGATTCGGCCTTCCCAAGGAGGCATGGCGATTCTCGATGGCCAAAATTTTCTCCCCCGCTCGCCTGTTGATGCCATTGCTGCTGGTTTGCTTTTGGTTCCAGAAGATCGTAGGCATCATGGCTTGATTCTTTTACAAAGCATCAAGCACAATCTTTCGCTCCCCAATCTTAAAACTATTTCCCGATTCTTTCTTGTTGATCCATTCAAAGAAGCCAAACTGTCTTCCGATAGTATTCAAAGGCTTGGCATAAAAACTACCAATGCTAACAAGCTGGCTGGTCTTTTAAGTGGTGGAAATCAGCAGAAGGTTGTTCTTGCAAAATGGTTGGCAGTAGGCCCGAAAGTGTTGATTCTCGATGAACCCACCAGAGGTGTTGATGTTGGGGCCAAAGCTGAAATCTATGAACTCATTCGTCATCTTGCTAGCCTTGGTGTGGCTATTCTTATGATTTCCAGTGACATGGAAGAAGTCATCCGCCTTAGCCAGCGTGTTATTGTTCTTCATGAAGGAAATCTGCAAGGCGAACTTTCTGGTAATGATATTAATGAAGAATCGGTCATGCTTCTTGCTACTGGTTCGAAAGAGGTAAATGTCAAATGATCAGGATTTTTGGAATTCTTGTTGTTGTATTTACTCTTTACGCATTGTTGATGATGTCCGATCCGCAGGCTCGCAGTTTGGAAAATCATATTAACTTAGAGCGTCGTATTGGCGAGTGGGGCGTTCTTACCCTCGGGGTTGGTTTTGTAATCATCACAGGTGGTATTGATCTTTCGATAGGTTCGGTTGTTTGCCTTGCAGCAGTCGGTTTTGGTTTGTTTCTTGAAAACGGATTCAACCCCTATATCGGTGCGGTACTGGTTTTGATTGTTTCTGCATTTATCGGATGGATTCATGGGGTTCTCATCACTAAGGGAAATTTGCAGCCATTCATTGTTACTTTATGTGGCCTCTTTATTTATCGAGGTTTGGCGCAGTTGCTTACGCTCATCAAATTTAAAGAACTGGGGCAAAAGTTTTCCCAAGGTTGGGATACACCTGGCAGGGTTCTTCGCGATTCTTCAAGAGATGTTGGAATTGGCGATCGCCAGGACTTGGATGCTTTTCTTTTTTTACAGCGTGGCAATTTGCCCTTGGGTGATTGGCTTGGATTACCCGATGCCATTGGTCCTTGGCTAAATATTCCCATGCCATTGGTGCTTTTGTTTTTTCTTGCGATTGTTGCAACAGTTTTCCTGCATCAGAGTGTTTATGGCAGATACCTTTATGCTTTAGGTTTTAATGAGCAGGCTGCCAAATACGCCGGCATTAGGACTGATAGGTACAAAACCATCGCTTATATTTTATGTTCCACACTTGCAGGCCTTGGTGGCATCTTGTTTCTTTTAAAGGTTCGTTCCGCATCTCCCTCAAATGCTGGAAGTTGGTTTGAGCTATATGCAATTACGGGGGCGGTGCTTGGTGGATTTAGTTTGCGAGGCGGTGAAGGTATGGTGGTTGGCATTCTTTTAGGAACCGCAATTCTTCCCTTATTAAGAAGCTTTGTTATTTTTGCAGGCATTCCCAGCGACCTAGAGTTCACCGTTATCGGGCTGGCGCTTCTTCTAGGTACGGTTGCAGATGAAATTGTTAGAAGGCAGACTGGCACTAGGCTTTTTGAAAGAATCGCAGGCTTCTTTATAAAACCAAAAAGTACTGCAACCTGATTCAAGTTTAGATTATTCGAATAGTTTACTAACGGATTCATTCAAATGGATTCTTCGAATTGCATCTGCAAGCAAAGGTGCTGCGGAAAGAATCTTGACATTAGGGAGTTGTTTGTCGGGGGGAAGAGGAATTGTGTCGGTTACAATTATTTCTTTAATTGGGGCTCCGTTTAGCCGTTCTACTGCTGGCCCACAGAATACCCCATGTGTTGCGCAAACATAAACTTCTCTCGCGCCATTTAGCTTTGCAACATGTGCTGCGCCAACTACCGTGCCCGCAGTGGAAATCATATCGTCGAAAATCACAGCAACTTTCCCGTCCATGGAACAGCCAATTAGATTAGCTTGATTGGTTTCTGTTGCACTTGATCTTCGTTTATCGACAATCGCAATACCGCCGCCTAGCTTCTTTTGATACATCAGGGCTTTTTTGATGCTACCTTCATCTGGGCTTAGTATGACGAGTTCATCGGGAGGAACATTAAAACTTCGAACATAGTCACAAATAACCGGGCTAGCGTGGAGGTGATCAACAGGGACATTGAAAAAGCCCTGAACCTGAGCTGCATGCAAATCTAATGCTAGAACTCGGTTCGCTCCTGCAACAGTAATAATGTCTGCAACCATTTTGGCTGTGATGGGCACTCTGCCTACATCTTTGCGATCTTGTCTGGCGTAGCCATAGTATGGGATCACCGCCGTGATACGGGCTGCACTTGCTCTTTTAAAGCAGTCGAGCATCACGAGAAGTTCCATTAGATTTTCATTTACTGGCGGGCATGTGGGCTGGACAAGAAAAATATCCCTGCCCCGAACATCTTCATCGATACGCACATAATTTTCACCATCTGGAAAATCAGTCAGGGTTATTTTTCCCAGTGTATCGTTAAGATGAAATGCAATTTTTTCAGCCAAAGCTAAGTTGGCCCGACCGCTGAATACTTTGATATTGTTGTTTTTCATTGGAGATTCAGCCTGGTGATCGGACCATAGTTGAATAATGTGTTCCCAGTATTCTGGAAAGCCTTAGATATTTGTTATACAAAATTAAGAATGCTTCATGAAGATTGAGCGTAAATGAGGCTGGTAATAAATCTGGATAATTGATATAAAGCTATTTGCTGTTTAATCTTAAGTTGATTCAAGTTGCTTGTGGAAGAGATTTTGAAAAGCCGTTAAGGAAATGATGAACAATATCGTTGCAAAGCTGCTTTTGTCTGGGTTTGTGGCCAAATCTTATGATAGCCCGGAGTCCGCCTAATAGGATGAGGGTAGATTCCTTTGGGTTTTGGATGATAAATTCTTTTTGATCTTCTGCCTGTTTAAATAATGATTCAACGAGTTGGATTACATTCCAGCGGGTTTCTTGCCAAGGAAATTCAACCGATGTTCGTTGAAATGCCTCTGCATGAAGAATGAGGTCAAACAAATGGGGCCTTGCATCAAAAAGATTGATGGATGTTTCAAGAATAACGATAAGCTTGTTTTTGCAGGCAACTTCAACTTTCACTGCATTTTCGATGAGTTTCATAAGTTCTGTGGAAGCCTCTTTAAGTAGCGCAGCATAAAGTTCTTCTTTGTTTTTAAAATAGCGATAAATGGTGCCTTTCCCTACCCCAGCCCCAAGGGCAATATCATCCATGAGGACTTCGTGGAATCGTTTAGAGGCAAACATAATCTCTGCAGCGGCTAAGATTTTCTCTTGAGTGTTTGCAGATTTTATACTCATTTCGAAAACCTTGAAACTAGATGATTGACTAGTGTTTAAAATCAATTTAGAATAGGACTGACCAGTCAGTCAATAATTTATCACCTACCACAGTGGCTTTCAATAGCCTTGGCTTTTAGTAGCCTTGTACAACGGAGATTCTTTCTGATGTTTCTTTGTAAGTACTCACTATGTGTTTCCTATTTCCGTGCCCTTGGGGTTTTATCTCTTTTTGTTATTTTATTTTCTGGCTGTTCCAAGCAAGGTCTGGAAGCTCCTAAAGGAGGTTCCGAAGTTCGTCCTTCCCAGATGAAACTCAAGCGCAAAATTGAGCTCTATAAAATCCAAAAACAACCTTTTCAAGCTACCTTGGAAACCGTGGGGCACCTTGAGGCTGAAGGGCAGACTGATATTGCTGCAGGTGTTAGCGGAGTCGTTGACGATGTTTTATTTCGTGAAGGCCAATGGGTGGATCGGGATACTTTATTGGTTCGGATTGATCAAAAAAGGCATAAGGCCAATTATGATTCCGCACTCGCAATGGAAAAAAAGGCTGAGACTGCATTTGTTTTAAGTCGTGATCTTGAAGGGTTGACTCGCCTTGCAGGAATTGGAAGCTCATCAGAAGATCGGGTTCGAGCCGCAGGAAATTCGAAACTTGCTGAAGCAGAAGCGTTACAAGCCAGAGCTGCTAGGGAACTTGCAGAAAATAATTTTAACCGCTCTCAGGTCAAGGCGCCTTATTCGGGGCAAATCAACCAACGCAAGGTTACCGTTGGTAGCTATCTTGAAGATAAAACCGTGATCGCAACAATAGCCAACTTAAGTCGAATTCGTCTGGTGGGGTATGTCCCTGAGAAATCTGCGCCTAGCTTAAGGGCCTTGTTGGATAAAGAAGAGTTTCTTAGATCGGCATGCCTAATCTCAAACACTTTAATTTCACCTTTCAATGCCCTTACGATTTCCGCAGCAGATGCGTCCTCCTTATTGCCTTTTGGGTATGAAATGCGATTTACTCTTCGTGCTTTGCCGCGGGAAAATCTCACTGCCCGATTGTTTTTCATCAGTTCGGTTGCTAGCCCTGATACACACATGTTTGAATGTAAGGGAATGATTGACCAATCCGCATTTTCGTCGCAGTTAAGGCCAGGGTATACAGCAAAAATCATATGTGATCTTCCTGGTAAAAAAGATGCCTTAGTAGTTCCTGAGGAAGCTGTTCGCGCCAGTGAAAAAGGGTTTATAATATTTCAGCCAATGCCCAGAGTTACCGCTGATGGATCCGTTGAGTGGATCGCAAAGCCAAGAACATTGCAACTTGGTTTAAGAAAGCCCGGAGTTGTCGAAGTCTTGGAAGGCGCAGGGGAGGGCGATTGGATTGTTCGTAAAGGCGCTGATGCCCTTGAAGAGGGAACTCCCGTGGATGTGCCAAAGGCGATGGAAGAAGAGTTGTTGAAAAAGTTTAAGGAAGCTAAAAGCAAGTAAACATTACCTGTTTGGTGAATAATGACCCTTTCTGATTTAAGTATTAAAAATCCTGTGTTTGCAGTCATGATCAGTGCCGCACTCGTGGTATTTGGTGCTATTGCCTATCGTGGTTTGGGGATCAGTCAATTTCCTGAGCTTGATTTTCCGGTTGTTAGTATTAACACCACGAGAGAAGCTGCTTCACCAGAGACAATGGATTATGATGTTACCGATATTATTGAGGATGCTGTTTCAAGCGTGGAAGGTATTGATTACATCCAGTCTCAAAGTTTGCAGGGATCTGCCGTAACCACAGTGTTTTTTCGGCTTGAAAGAAATATTGATGCAGCGATGCAGGATGTGCAAAATGCTGTTTCTTCTGCTATGAACAGATTGCCCACAGATATAGACCCACCTGTTATTTCGAAAGTTAATTTCAATAAGTTTCCGATTATTTGGCTCGGTATTCATGGGCAGAAGCCTCTTCCTGAAATCAATCGCTTTGTAAATGATATTCTTAAGCAGCAGATTCAAACAATTCCGGGCTGTGGCGGAGTGATGTACGGTGGCTTACGCCCTAGGAATATGCGCATTTGGATCGATCAGGAAAAACTAGAGGCTTTTCATATTGATGCATTGGATGTTTTTCGTGCGCTGGAAGCAGAGCATGTCGAGAAGCCCGCTGGTTATCTAAAATCGGATAAACGAGAAATTAATGTAAGGCTAATGGGCGAAGCGAAGACCCCTAAAGAATTTTCTAGTTTGCCAGTTATTTCAAAACCAGATGGCTCGATTGTTACTTTGGGCGATGTTGCAATTATTGAAGATGGCATGACCGACCGAAGGTCTTTTGCTAGATTCAATAAGGAAACAACAGTTGGCGTTGGCGTAATGCGAGCAACAGGGGCTAATGTTGTTCAAGTTTGCGATGAAGTAAAGCGAAGGCTTCCAATTTTGCGGGCCCTTGCACCCGAGGGTGTTGAGATAGGCATATCAACCGATTTTTCCTTGTTTATAAAAGATGATATCGAGGAAGTTAAACATTCACTTGTCATGGGGGTTGTACTTACCGCATTAGTTGCGTTGATGTTTTTAGGGTCTATGAGTTCCACCTTGAATGTTTGTGTATCGATCCCGGTTTCCATCATGGGAACATTTGTTGTCATGAAGTATCTTGGGTTTACTTTAAATTTTATGACACTTCTTGGACTTTCGCTTTCTGTAGGGGTGGTGGTGGATGATGCTATTTTGGTGCTAGAAAACATTTACAGGCGTATGGAGAATGGGGAAACCCGGTTTCAAGCAGCTTTTAATGGATCTAATGAAATTTCCTTTGCAGCGTTGGCTTCTACACTTTCAATCGTGGCAATTTTTATTCCTGTTGCATTTATGCAGGGCGTAGTCGGACAGTTTTTCTTTCAGTTTGGTATTACGGTTACGGTTGCAGTTTTAATTTCTCTGGTTGTTTCGTTGACAATTACACCCATGCTCTCCTCTTTGTTTTTAAAGCTTCATAAAGAGGTTTTAATCAAACCACCCACTATGCGGGGGGCGATATCTTTGCCAATTAATCTCTTCAGATACACATGGTGGGGTGCAGACAAATATGTTGTTTATCCTCTTTTGGTTTTGCCTACTCATGTGGTGATGAGTTTTATGGAATTCGT
>CAMDHK010000059.1 GCA_945897965.1 Candidatus Kuenenia stuttgartensis
ATCGATTCCAAAACTGTTGATGTGCTTAACCGACCTAGAATTTGCAACAATTCCTCGATAGAAAGAGCAGCCATTCGCAATTTGGAATGCAACTGCTTCATGATTGCAGTGGTCCCCAACCCCAAATTAAATGGGGCAACATCAACCAAAAGTGAAGGAACACCCCGCTTTGCCATCAGCAATGCAAGCGATGGCCCAATAGCTCCGGAACCAATGACCCCAACATTATTCAAATAGTTGGGGATTACTGCTTCCCCAATTTGTTTTGAATGGACAATTTCACTGCGTGTTTCTTCAAGAGTGAAACTATTTCTCACAAAATTAGATTTCCACGCAACAACAAAAGCCTCCACGTTGGAAGCCTGTGAATCAACAGCGGATTGGCAGCAAGAGTTTACGAAAAAATTGATGACACTTTTTTTTCCGCTCTCATTTTGAACAAACGACTTACTTAAAAACTTTGCCCTAACCAACTCGCGTTGCTCCTGCGAAATCAGAGAAGCAGAAGCCTTTGCGATTCTGCGGGTTTTCCAAGCTTGGCTTACAAATAGCTTCTTGACCAAATTAGTTGCGTTAGTTACCAAGAAATCAGAATTGATGATTTCATCAAGAATATTTTTATTCATCATGCTCGAAGCGGAATAAGTAGAACCGCTGGCAATCATTTCCAAAGCGTTATCAATACCACAAATCCGGGGCAATCGGGATGCGGTCCCCAGCACGGCAGGGATGCCCATATTAATTCCAGGCAAACTAAAAGTAGTCAAACGATTATCACAACCAATCCGATAATCAAAAGCCAAGATAAACTCAAACCCACTCCCAACACATGGCCCGTTGACACCCACTACAGTAGGAAAAGGCATTGTTTCAAGCAAATTCAAGCAAGCGCTCGCAGTATTTAATAAATTGGTTTCATATCCTGGGTTGTTATTTTTAGCCCGAATTTCTTCCCAATGATAATCACAAAAAAAACAATCATCCTTGGAACTTGTAAAAATAAGCCCCTTAAGATCTGTTCTTTTCTGCAAAGAAACTAACATCTTTGCTAGCTGATTGAAAAAATCCTCAGAACAATAATTCTGTTGTGATTCTTGCTGATCCCATTGCAGCATCGCAATGTTGCCATCGGCTATTCCCAAATCCAAACCGGAATTTTGTGAACTATTAAAATCAATCATCAAATTACTTTCGTTTAAATAAATTTCAGACTTTGAATGAACGACTTTCTAAAAAAGAGCAAAACAAAGATTCTGCCTACAATCCCTAAAACAAAACATGCTAATACTACAATCGTTAACCCAAGAAACAAATAAGACCCAATGCCCAGAAATAAAACCTGTTCAGGCCATGTTATTGCTAATATTTTATGAAACTTACTTAAAGAACTTAAATAATAAACTAAAAATATCAACCCAATCCAAATAGCAATGCCCCAAGAAGCATTCAGAAACCCAGGACTGCGCCTTAAAATCATGGTTAAATCTGGTAGTTTTTTACCTGCCAATAATTCAACTATTTTCGGATTAAACACTTTATCAGTGAAATTTGAAATTTCATTAAAAGGCTTTTTATCTTCGTTAATCTCAGCTTTTTCCATAATTGACTGATAATTTAATTCTATTGCTGATTCCCTGTTTTTTAGCAAAAGCTCTTCCTGCCAATTACTTAATTCCATTCCGTTTTCGGTAAGTGACTCCAAAGCCTTTGCCCTTACTATAACTTGAAAAAACAAATCCTGAATTGGTTGTAAGTTGGATAAATCTTGCGATCGTATTTCAGCTTCTTTTGCAATACTTTTTGAAATTTCCAGCAAAGACTTTGCCAGATTCTCCATAGCCGCAAGTTCTTGCGTATATAAGGCAGATGATTTGACTTTCCAAGATTGAAAAGGCTGAGTCCCTACTATCAATGTTTTTCCAAAAGCAGAATTGGAATTATATACAGGCACATTATTTAAAAAATCGGCCCATAGCAAATCACCCTTCAAAAGTTGAAATGTAATTTTTAATTTTTGAAACCCAATCTTCGATGATTTGAAAACATAAATTTGGTCTTCCCCAACATTTTCAGGATAAATAAGGGAATCATCCAGATGAAAGGAGATAAATTCTGAAGGGTTCGGTAACAATACCTGAAACGATCCTAAAGCTGGAAAATAAACCCAGAACACTGATGTTCCCTTGATTGAACCATTTTTCTGGGTTTCACCATGAATGATATTATGGATTACGATCGGTGATTCTTCAGAATTAAATTTTTGGTTTCTCAAGCGAACATTAAGGGTCCAGGTTTTTGCATTTACTTTGTAGAAATCTGCAGGATTATTACCAACCTTTTTCCTTAACATCGCAATTTCTGCAACAGTAGTCCCATTTGCAACTTTTGCCAATCCTTGCATATTTTCTAAACTTAATTCTTCATTAGGCACGCCTATCCATGAAATTAATGATTCGACACCTTTCAAATTCCACATCGGAATTTTCATTGTGCCATTAGATAATGGCTTACTAATATCGCAGGAAATACTGAAATTAATGAGGCCTTTCTTTTGCGATTCTGGAATGATCAAAGACCATTTCCGAATATTTTCCTGATTACTCAAAGGCTCCAATTTTATGTTGGGTGGCAATTCAAATTTTAAATCCTCATCTTCCCAGCCCCTGATCGAAAATTCATAAATTGAAACATCATTATTTGTCCTATTTATTTCTACATCAAGCCTAGCTCTGGTGATTAACTCTTTTTGCTCAAACCATAGAAGTATGTTTGCACTACCTGAAGATAATGAAGGTTTGATTTCAAATTGAGCCTGATAGTTTTTTTCATTCGAGGTTAGGGCCAAGGGGTTAGAGGTGTCACTAAATCCTTTAAGATTAAGTGGTTTCAAATTAATGTTGGTGTCGTGTGATAAAACAATATTACTGGTTGTTTTTGTTGCAAAAAGAAAGTTGGACCTTGGAACTTCAATAATGGGGGTACTAGCACCTGTTAACCCAGTAGCTAAAATATCAGCAATAAAAGAAACTTCTTTAGCAGGTTTTTCTAACCATATTATTACTTTAGTTCCATTTTGTGCCCAAGATTGAATTCCATCGCCTACGAGTTTAGTAACTATGTATTTGGCTTGGCCATCAACTTGCCATTCCACAAATAAAATATCAGGAAGAGTACTTTTTAATGATGCGTTAATTAAAAACTGACTGGACTTCGATTGAAAATGGCCTTTGATTAATTGAATCGCATCGAATTTAAAATGAGAAGGAGATATATCCAAAGTAAGCACAGGAGGATTGTTGGGTTCTCTGCGAAAAGAATAGGCAAAAGCAAGGGATTCAGATTCGGGTTTATCGGTTTCAGGCCAAAAAGGAGCAAAATTTTTACTACTAATACCCGTCAACCTGAGAGGCAGAATCTGTCTGTTGATATTACAATTTATGGATTTGTATGCAAGAAAACTTCCACCCTCTATAAAAACTCCAACCGGGGTCGGAACTGGAACTTGCCAGCGTGTTGCCATACCATTCATTGGGATAAAAAACGCACTAATCTGCATGCTCCCTGAAATTCTCCTAGAAAAATTCATGGTAAGCCTTTGACCAACAGGCGTTGGTTTTAAATTCCAATTAATCAATGTCACAGGGGTTTGGCCTTGTCGAATAATTGGATTAAGAGTGGAAGGAATTAAATTAGGTGGGAGGTCTACTTCGAAAAAATCAGTTCCCACTTCTGGAATTTGCAAATCCCAAAAAGCTTGCATTCTACTTGAATCAAGAGAGATATCCCAGATATACGCTTCTTTAATCAAAGGCTTAGATTTTGGAGGTAAAGGCCCGTTGCTCCACTTTAAATTCAGAGGTCCCAAAACTTTCCCTAAGTCGGCATTTAATCGAGTTAAATTTCCAGATCGAACAACCAAAGACGCGCCCAAACTTCCTGCAAGTGTTGGTTGCTCTGCATTTGCTGGTAGCGCGCATTGAAAAAAATTAATGGGCGATACAGGAAGCCTGAAAGTCGCAGTTCGTTCTGCAAATTTTTCAGAAACGCCAACTTTAAATTCACCCTTTAAAACATAATCTCCTTTTTTAGTGATCGGCAAAACCAAACTCCCATTTGCCTTAACGACCGGATAAGCAGGGAGATCATTCAAAAACATTTTGTCAGTAAGCCAACCCCCGGAAACAGGAATTTCCAAGTTGGAAAACCCGGTAGCATGAACATTCCAAATTACCTTGAAGTTAATGCTGTTATCAACTGCTGACCCCTCATATTGCGCTTTCGTGATAAACGCTTTTCCCTCTGTAATTTGAAGTTTACTATCTTTGAATTGTTTAATCAGCGCTTCAGGTACAAGATAGGTAGCTTCCTTTGCAGAAGAATCAGGTTCTACAAGCAGATAGACATCAAAAATGAAGGGGGCCTGCGCAATAAGGTTATTATAAAAGAACAATACTCCCAAGAATACATAAGTCGTTTTGACCAATGATGGCATCACCGATTTCGAGGAAATTGCGATGGCAGAAGTTTTAATAAATATCACATAATGTCCAACCTTTTTAATAGACCATGCGAGAATGAACCACCAAACAAGAGGCAACAAGGGTAGTGGTAGCCAACCCAAAGACAAACCTGCGAATAAGCCAAGGGTAGGTTCGATATAAATCATGAAGGGAATATTTTTATTAGCAATAAAAGCCATAAGAATAAATCCGATTAACAATCCTACAGCTTGAATATAATGGGAATCAACCAAGGTAAGATTTTCTTTTTGCTGAAATAACTCCCAACGCATTTTCTTGGGCCCGTTGGATGTTTCCATAGGCGAAAAGGATGATGATACCTGAAAGTCATGGGGAAAATTTAGGAGCCATTTCCAGGCAGACAGATACCGTTTTGATTTATCCATGCCTTGGGTTGCAGCTTCTTGCAAGATGATTGCGATAGTAAAGGCAGCAGATTTATTTTCAACAAAAAAGGCCCCAGTCTTACTATTGGTCAAAAGAACAACATTAGAAATCGGAACTAATTTTAAGCCAAGAATATTTAGATTTTCTGCAATGGTTTTGGAAATATCGGGCAAATTGCTTGTCGAGTTGAGATTTGCTATTTCGGAACAACCATGATCAAGTACCAGAGAATAATTATTTTTAACCAGATACAATTGCAACGATTTTAGAAGCTCATTAAATTTTCCTGAATCACCTGAATTCAATACTGGTTTTTGTTGCAAAATAGTGTTCAACAAAACATTAGCATCATTAGAATTTTCATAAATCAAAGGTTTGGAACTCAGCAAATAATTCAGCGGGAATAAATAATTCAGCGCCCCTTCAGATTTTTCATCCCCATCGATATCCCTTGTCCTTCGATTAGAATTTGCAAAGGAAATTGGCTCCATGCCCGGGGGAATCACCCAGATAATGTTATTATCCAAGGGCGAAACTGGTAACTCAGGGTAATTGCAACTAATTGTTTTCCACAACCAACCTTTGGGTGCATCTTCCTGATAACTAATAACAAGCTGGGTAGGCGCAGGGTTGATAATCGAAGTTGCAAGGTAGGGAATCCTGAGTTGGTTCGCATTAAAAATAAAGTTAGAAACGATTTTATTGTTAATTCTGATTTCTTTCACATCAGATTTCACAGGCAATGCAATGTCGAAAAAATCGTTGTCCCATTCTTTGATGCTCAGTTTGAGTTGATTTTGAATTCTCCCATTTGCATGGAAAGATTTTTCTAAGCTCGCCTGCTCGATGATTCCATACGGAGCAGAATCAGCTTGGGGAAAAGATTTAATCGTAAGCGAAGGAGATGAAGAGTCATAAGCAAAGTTTTTGAATTTGGGTTTAGTGGAAGGAAGGGATTTCAGACCTTTAGAGCGAAAATCTATGGTGCTGTTTTTAGGGGATTCAATCTGAAGGGTCGCTTCAAATCGTTGGTCAGAAGGGAAACAAATCAATGGGATTTCAGAAGGGCCCTGGGGGATTAGAGTGGAAAAAGTGGCATTGAAATTAATAGCTTCTTTTGAGCTTAAAGGTTGGAACAGATGAAAACGCCAGCGTTCTACGAGTGGAAGAATCGCAGGAAGATTAAAAAGAGAGATTCCGGGAAGGGGGTTTAAGCCTGCCACGATACTGGCAATTTCAAAAACATTGATTTTTTCAATCTTCTTAAAGGTAATATTGCGATTAGGTGAAATCCATTTCCAATTTTCAGGATTTGCCCCCATAGGAAGAAGAAGATCAAACTTATCCACTAGACCATTTTCAGAGCTTAACAAAATGTCTAGCTTGGTATCAAATTTATCTGTCTGTACCAAAATTGTGGAATTGCACCGCAGGATTGAAACGCCTGTAAGTGGGATTAATTCGATGCTTCCCACAGGGAAATTTTCTATAAATTTGAACAAGTGATTACAGGGCTGTTTAAAGGATTGTAATTCGCTTTGGCCATCAATTTCAATCAGGTCCGATTTCAGCTTTGATTGATATGATGAAGCTTCATATTGGATTGCAAAAAAGCCTTCATTCAACATGGAATTCAAAGGTAATACTGCTGGGAATCCCCAGAGATTTGTCTTTTTACTTTTAGTATCAGGGCTCATTCGAATAGAAAGCGTGGGCGGTCGTGTTTTATTTTGGTCCAAGCTTTTGGTAATACCTGGCATCAGCGGATTTTCTAATTCGATCCTGAGTAATTGCTTTCCCTGATTTTGTAAAACCGACCAATCTTTGATATGCGTATCTGCATTAAGAGATAGTTGCTCGACTCCCCACCCTGCAGGCAACTGCACCAACAAAGAAGAAATTGACCCATTCAAAAGAAAATAAGAAATGGTGGATTGCAAAGATGCACCAGAAATGGTGGGCTGAAATAAAAGCTCTTGCAGGGTACGGAACTGGGCACCACCAACCGAAACCTTAATAGAAGGGTATGTCAAATTTTTTCGAGAAGTTAACCCACCGCCAACCAATCTGAGTGCCGTATTTTGTAATTGTTTACTGCGCGTATCAGCAAGTAAAAAATCACCCATGATAAGATCTTCTAATCTAATATCCGCACCTGCAAGGATGGTGATTTCTTCACGATATGAGGGAAGGGCGCTAAACCGCACCCAAGGAGTTTTCCAGAGCGATGATTTTTTTACTACAGATGACCCAAGGGTTTTGATCACGATTTTTTCGGGTCTACATAAATTGTTGTGCAACATTACTTCCAAAACTTGTGAATTATCCCTAACAAGTATTTTCCAACTCTCAACCTGATCTGATAGCACCTCAAGAATCTTCAGCCCTTCTGCATATTCGAACTCAAGAATTTTAGAACCATTGGTAAGGCCTTCAAACGAAAATACAAATTCAGAATAAGTGGCTTCAGGAGCTATCTCATGGCTTGCCTGAAGTTTGTCAATACGCAAGCCATCAAACCTGCCATGCATTGCAGGATCCTGAAGTAATAGTTCAATTTTTGTTTCGCCACTGGCAATTATCTTCAAAACTTTTTTAATGCTGTTGGGTGCGGGAGAAAAAGTTTCGGCAGAACCTTTCGAAATGAGGATAAAATTCCAATTGAACGGAATGGTAAGTTCAAAAGATTGGAGAGAGGCCTGTGGAATGCGAAGTAAAACATGGTGCCCATCGGGCATCTGTTCAGTTTTCAGCGACCATTCTAGATCACAGGGTGATTCATTATTTTCTGGGATAAGAAGTGATGTTGTGCCTGGAATAAAATCCCCCAGCAGAGCTTCTTTATCTTTCCAAGAAGCTTTCTTAATAGCAATATTAAGTGGTGAAATTGGGAAATAGGTTTGATTTTTCGAAGTCGAATTAAAAACCCATTTTGCCTTCCCTACGATGCCATTATCCTTCCATTCTCCTTGATAACTAGCTTGGGTTAATGCAGGTATGAATCGAGGTTGGGAATTGGGAGTGGCAGTTCTTCTTAGTTTCTCGAATTCTGATGCAGGCATGGGCACAAAAGCTTCGCGAACATTTTTTTCAAGAAACTTTGCATTTTGCCCCGGTGGAACCACTACAATTCGGAATTGGGGGCCTATGATTCGATCCAATGAATTATCCTGGCTACTTCCAGGCAACACCATCACAAGATATGCCAAAATAAACATTACACCGGTCATGCAGCGAGTAATTCTCCCAGCTTGCATGATTTTACCTCTATTAATCTGGCAGAACATCTTGCACCAAAGTTGCCTTGCTAGCACGCAGGTTCGAGGTGTTATTACTAGGTATTGAAGGATCCGGACGTACCCAATATCCTGTTGCTTCATTGTTATCTTTTGGAACAGGTTGCTTGGCGTTTCCGAATTGTTGTTTTTTATAATTCGGTTGGATCGTGGATAAAGACGCTTTGGTTCTGCTGAAAGAAGCAAGATTCGCTGACTGATAGGCTAAAAGCAATTTTCTAATTTGAATTACTCCGCCACCGATAATCAAAGCATAAAGTAAAGGCTGAATACCTAAGAAAATTCTTGATGCAAGCATCGGGAAAAGCGCAAAGATTATCGCTGCCAATACCACTATAAAAAATCCAAGCCAAGCTACATTAGTAACAACCCAAGTTTTTATTTTCATGTTGTAAAAAGAATAAAAAAACACAGAAAACGCAATTAGCGATAACAACAACTGGAATGCAATCTTGGGGGTATGAACAAGGGTAAGCGATGATTGCGGAGAATTAAAAATAACCAAATCAGAAGAAGCAAGAATTGGATCTCCAAAATTGATATCCGCCTGGGGTATGCCTTCGTATTCCACTGGAACAATTATGGTATCTAGAGCGAAGAAAAAATTAGTCCAGTGCCATTGTTTTGATGTTTCATAACTTGGCTCAGGCAATAAAGCAATTCGACTTGAGGGAAGTCTAATCCACCAATTTACACTAAAATCATGATTGGCAACCAACGGTATGGCCAAGGTGTTATGGAAAGATGATAAAATCCCCTGAGGCATTGCGACAATATATTCCCATTCGAGAATAAAAGGTTTATCCTGAGTGTTTTTTGGAAGAGTGACCCGTGTAAGGTTTCGACCTTGGGTTACATATTGCCAATTGCATATCAAGTTATTGATGGAGAGTTTGGCGCCTTGAAAATTAGAGGGCATGGTAAAATCAATCACTTGATCAATCGAATTTTTATAATAATAACTCACCCGGTATACGATTTGATTTTGTTCAAGCTTTGCACGAGCAAGTATTTTTTCGATACCGGTAACTTCGCCCAACCCGGAAGATAAATCAATCTCTAAAGCGCTGGAAGTTTTTTCACCCCGGAAAGAAGCATTGGGCAGGCGGATATTTTTCGCAACCGCTTCCAAGGGGTGCTCTTTCCATGAGTTGTTTTTAGTGGTGATAACCACGCCTGGTTTTGCCCAAATCTGAAATACGGAATCTTGTTTGGAATTAAAAAGCGATAAAAAGGGTAGCTGCAAGTTCTTGGCTTCCTGCGATATCGAGGATTCATACTCAAATTCCAAGTCAGTTTCTTTATTGGCACCGGTAAGGGCGACAGCCAAAATTCCTGTTTTATCGTCTAAAGTTTCAATTCGCCCGCCCTTTAATAGCCTTAAATTTTCTGCTATTTCCTTGGGCACGCTAATTTCCACCATCGTGGGAACCCTGCCCAAAAATCGCAAATGCATTTGCTGTTTGCTAAAGGCGCTTGCACCCTTAAGCTGAACATCGATGGTTTGCTTGACTTGGGTTTTATCATCTGCAGGCTTAAGTATTGCATCGATTTTCTGACTAAACTTTTCAGATTTCCAAACCTGCTTGTGCGTTTCATGGCTTAGAAGTTCAAAGGAAGTATTAAGCTTTTCACTGGTCAACAAATGAAAATCATCAGGCGTAACCAAACTGATTTGCACGCCTCTATCCCGTACCAGCATCGGCAAGGGCAAGGAGATTCGGGAGGTTTCTTCAGGAGTAAATGCTTCGTGAAAATCCAACGAAAACTGAAATGGGTTAAGTAATTCCTGAGAAAATTGAACCATCATCTTCCCTGATTTTCCATCAAACGCAACATCCCGGATGATATTAGCTGGAATCGGACCTTTGTTTTCATCATAAACCATTCCAGATGGGATCCGGATTTCAACCTTGTCAGTTCCAGTTCGAACCGGTGTGCAATCAAAATTTGTTGTGATATTCCAATACCATTGATTGTTTTCTTTTCTCGCTAGGCGAACTGTGTGAACTGTTTTTACTTCCAATACCCCACGAATCAAATCCAATTGCAAATCAAGCAACGAAAGCGAATTCACCCCGGTTAACGCCCCGGGCTTTTCATGAACAGGATGATTCCAATAGCGAAACGATGCAAAAACATTCGGATCCCGTTGTTTATCTTGAGCGCTAACTTCCTGACTGATGATTTCTCCCCTAGGCTGATTGCTAACTTTAAGATCACTACCCTGGTTACTTAAAAGAATTACGCCAGTCTGCCTGATAGCGCTTGTAAGAAGATAGGGGCCGATAGGCAATTGCCCACCATTGGCCGGAATAGCCGCCTGGCTTTCCACAACAAGTTTTAGGGGTTCACTACTATTATCATTAAGTTTGATTTTTCTGTAACCAGCAAACTTTTGATCATTTTTTTCGATGCTAAGAATGCGAGCCTCATCTGCAGGGCTAAATGGCCTTACTTCACTTCCCACCGGAACAACAAGGTCAAGCACATCAAGCCTGCCACCTAAAGCGCCGATTTTAATTTCCGCCCGTGCATTCAGAAGCTTATCATCCATACGAACCAGAATGTTTGTTTCCGAAGTTAGCGCTTTGGGTTGGGAATCTCGCTGCGATGATTTCCATATTGTTTGAATCATGGTCAAGGGGCCCAAGGTTGCGCTCAACCGGTTCCCTTTAAAAAACGTTAGAGGTTCTTGATTGTTCTTGCTGCTGATTTTTGGTTTAACTGTTCCAGAAGGCATGTCGAGTTCAAGCTGGGTAATAGCAGCGCCAGGCATATCTAATTCGAAAGACTGATTTTCACCTTGATTCTTAATCGTTACCAACAAATCTAGATCAAGATCATGAGCTCCCGGGGTTTCAACAAAAACCACAAAGCCATCCAAGGTCTTTTTAAGGAGAGGTATTCTTCCATCCATCAATGCAGAACTTGCCTGCCCCAAACCGCAACCAAGCAAAATGTTCATCCCAGGTTTTTCTGTTTGAAATGAAAACCGTATTTTCAACTTAGCAAGGCTGGACTCTACTTTTCCATTGATAAGAACCGAACTTGGGGGCAGAGGCTTTATTTCCACCTGCTGTTCCTTCAGCTTTATTAACTCATCCAACAACTCTTGATATTTTTCTGGGGGCAACACCACCATTTTAGGCAATAACCTAAGGCTATCTGCTGCTTGCTCACAAAGCACCATAATCGCACCCGCAGGCGCCTGCCAAAAAGAAGCGGTCTTTTTATCTGACCCTGTATTACTTGTTGCTTTTGCTTTTTCGATACTTTTTGCTGGAATGGGTGTAGACGGATCTTGAGCCCCTGCATTAGCTACTGCAATTACTAGCACCAAAGTTGGAATGATTATGTTCAAAGAATACCCCGGCATTCGAAAGACCATACCTTTAATAATTCTAACTCATTTTTTCACATTGTGCTGTTAAGAAATGGAATAACCCAACCAAGCGGGGTGGTAAGCCTGTTGGCCTTTTCATAATCAGCAAAAACCAACCCCCTAAAACCATAAATTATAACGGTAATATTAATATTGTGGGTTATAAGGTCTGCCCCCTTCATGCTAAACTGCAACTATTATTTTTAAACAACAAGGAGCATAATCGCCATGGGATCTGTATTTGATTTTGGCGCCAAGGGCGATGGAATTTCAGATGATACCATTGCAATTCAACATGCAGTCGAAAAATCTGGTGGCGACGTTTTGTTCCCCAAAGGATCTTACCTGATCACCAAACCCATTCGGATAATGCTAGGCAACACCGGGCCCCATGGATTTCGTTCCGAAGGGGGAACCGCACGGGTTTTAATGAAAGGGGCAGGGCCTGCATTTCAAATCATTGGTACCCATCAGAAATCCGCTCTTCCTGAACATATCTCCAACAATTTATGGATCAAAGAAAGAATGCCCCTATTTCAAGATCTTGAAATCACAGGGGATCATCCCGAAGCCGATGGCATTTCCTGCGAAGGTTCCATGCAACCAACCTTCAAAAGTCTCTTGATTAGAAAATGCAGAAACGCTCTTCATCTGCGCATCCGCGATCGAAATGTAATTGTTTCTGATTGCCATATTTTCGACAACTCAGGCATTGGCATTTTCATGGATAAAATTAACCTTCATCAAATCAATATCACAGGCAATCACATCAGCTATTGCAAACGCGGAGGTATTGTTGTTCGAGAAAGTGAAATCCGCAATATTCAAATTGTTGGTAACGATATCGAATATAATTTCGACCCACTCGAATCCGATTCCAACGATATCCTTTTCGATTGCAGAAAAGGCACCGTGCGCGAAGGAACTATTGCAGGCAACACCATTCAAGCTAAGGGCAGCTCAGGTGGCGCAAATATCCGCTTCCTAGGTGTTGGAAAAGATAACCCTAACGCTGTGGGGCTATTGGCAATTTCAGGAAATCTGATCGGCAGCCAAGAAACCGCAATTCACATCAATGCAGGAAGAAGTGTCGTTATTTCGGGTAACAGCATTTACAGCGGGTATCATCATTCGCTTTTATTAGAGGATTCCGAACACCTCGTAATCGGTTCCAATAGCATTGATCATAACCCGGAATATAAAGGGAATTCAACAGATGCAATCGTTGTCTCTGGGTGCAGAAACCTGCAATTCACAGGTAACATAGTGCAGCATACAAGGCCTGCGGAAATCCCAGTTGAAGCCACCATGGCGATAACCGATTCCACCAATGTTCAAATATCTTCCTGCCAGTTTCATCAGGTACGAAAACGAGGGATTCTTTTAAACAACAGCTCCATGGTTCGGGTGAGCGGTTGCCTTTTTACATCTGGAAAAGAACAGACTGATTTCATCACCTCTGTAGATGTGGATGAAAAATCTAAGAAAGTAATGCTAAGCGATAACTTTTTCGCCAAGGGCAATAAGGGGAATTTCAACCTACCTTTGCATGCTGGGCAGGCTTCAAACAATATATCGTCTGATTAATCTTGAAGTGAAGTAGCAACCACCTGGGATTTTGTTTTTTTACCTGCTAGGTCAACCAATGCAAGTTTTACTTTTGCCTGGGCACCTTCCCAAGGAAAATTAGTTTCCTCAAGCACAACACACCCACCAAATATCGGGGAAAGGGTATCGCGTTTTTTCATCAACGCCCAGCGGGATCCCCCATTCTTGTATGATTCCATTAATTTTTCTTCGGAATGGAACTCGGGCATGGGTGCTTTATTACCAAGATAAAACACAGCTTCTCGGGTTTTATACAAACACAACCCACCTGGGTTCTGAACAGTAAACGCCTGAACCTGTTTAAGGAATTCCTTCTGGGTTCGATAGGCCTCTGCTGCAGGGAAAAAACCTTGAAAAAGGTATACCATCAGAAACGATGCAAACCATCCGCTACATAAGAACCATGCATTCATTTCTTTTTTACAAGCCGCCCAATATCCGATTGCAAGCGTCGATATTGCCATCAATCCAAAAATCAAACCATAAGGCAACTGGGGTAAGGTATTCCAAGGGTAGGGCAGTAAGTTTTCTGCAGGCACCAACAAAACCAATATGCTTGCAACAACCCCTAACAACAAATAAGAACTCGCCTTAAACATAAATCCAGCCCACTTATTTAACTTCGAATACTCTGTTGCAAACAACGATGCAATCAATAATGCAGCACCAGGCAACACAGGCAGTAGGTAATAGCTTCTTCGCGAGCTTGCCAGGGTGAAAAAAACAAACATCGAGATGAAGTACACCATTGCAAATAGATCAGACTGCTTATCCTTCAATCCCCCCTTGGGTTTTGAAAACGCCTGAACCAAAGCTGCAGGTAAAAATAAAGACCAAGGCGCAAGCAAAGTGAAGATCACACCAAAGTAAAGATAGATCGGCCCGATATGATTCACTGGGTTATAAAACCGCCTAATGTTTTCACGCCAGACCATGCTCAAGCCTTCGCCATTCCCAAACCATGCCAGCGAAATTAAAAAGGGAGCAAGGTACACCAGAATTGCAATTGGTAACGCTATCAAAGTACGCCATTGAAATAGCCACGCATTTGCCTTAAAGCAATTGACCACAATCAAAGAAGGTTTGGATGCGGCTAAAATCATCACTCGATTTTGTGCCAGACTATATACCCCTGCAACAAGCAAAGGCAATGCGAACCCAAGCAGGCCCTTGGTTAATGAAGTTAAAGCCATCACGAGCCAGAAGCCCAACACCCACCAGCCTTGAGGTTTTTTTTCATAGACAAGAAATAAGTATAACGCAACCAAGATACCTGCGATGTTTTCAAGATCTGTCGAAGCATGGCGCGAGAAAAAAACAAAGCTGTAACTTGTGCCTAAGATGATGGCCGAATAGATCGCAGTTTTTTGATTATAAAGCCGCAGCGCTATCAGCATGGTAAACAAAACGCTGATCATGCCGGATATTGCACTAGGCAACCTGCATGCCAACTCGTCCATGGTACCCGTGCACCAAGAGGAAAAAATCACGAGCCAGTAAGAGGCAAGGGGTTTATCGTAATAGGTATTGCCATTGATGGTGGGGAGAAAATACTGTTTGCTTTCCAACATTTCGCGAGGGATCTGGGCCCAGCGTAATTCTTCGGACCACAAAGCCCTGCCACCCAGTTGAACAAAATACAGCAACCCAAAAAAGCATAATAGCAACAACATCAGGAACCATGATTTCATTTCATAGCTTTTGAATGATTCAAAATTTCCCGACTGATTCTTGCCCATTGCTTCCTGCAGGAGTTCACCTTAATTGTTGGGTATGCAAAGCTTAATCAGAACCATGGTTTTAAGGTAGATCAAAATGGGGGAGTTACGGCGGATGGGCTTGAGGGTATTGAAAAGAGGGTTGGGAGTTGGGGAATAAAGCAGAAGAAGCAGAGGCAGAAGCAGAAGCATTTGCCACGGACGAACACGGAATTTCACGGAAATAAGAACAAGCAGAAGCAGAAAATTAGCCATGGAAAGAAGACATATCTTTCAGAGCCGGATGCGTGAGCGAAGGTTGCACTCATCCGTAGGTGCAAGGCCTAAAGGTTCAAATGGAGGAGTTGCAGTGGGGCTTCCCCATCGCAACTCCTCTGTCTTTAAACAAGCTCATATCAATCAATGGGAAGTAAAAGTGGTGGAGGTTAGAAAGGCAGACCCACCCAGCGCAGTGGGTGGGCTTAGGGTCATTGATAAGAGGGTTGGGAGTTGGGGGAAGAAAGAAAACAAAAAGGCGTGGGGCGAACACCGGCGGATTTACATCCGCCGCTCAATAAAACAGGTTTAGTGTTGGAAGTAAAACAAATAAAAGAGGGTAACGATAGTTTACCTACTTATCGATTATTTAAAATCGCCAATAGGCTTGTCAGGATTATGGATGCGCCAAGGAGAGCAAGCATGATTAAAACTTCTACCTCCATGCCAACAGGGTGCCCCATGCCGGGTATATAAGAAAGAAACAAGATGCAAGCAATGGCTGCAAGCAATAGCAAAAAAACGAGGGATGTAATCTGCTCAAGAATTATAATCCCTGGGGATTTGTTTGTTTGATTAGGAAAAGTTTCATTAGCTGACATGGTAAACTCCATTATCGTTCGCCCGGCCAAAACCGGGAATTATAAGAACATTAAAATTCGTTTTAATTAGCGCTCTACAAGTCTAGAAGACAACTCTTCAGGGGCGGCTGTTTGTAACCGAGGCTTAGCCCAAACTAAATAGTAAGCCACACCAGCAATGTAAAAAGCAGCGGTGATGGGTAATATTTTTACATCAATTGCGCTGTAGACCCAAACTGCGAGTGCAGAAAGAAGCACCACCATGATAGGAAGCAAAATCCCTAGCGGCGCCCGATAGCGTGCAAACAAACAAGGTTGGCGACTTCTTAAAACAATCAGACAAACCATCGCCATGATGTACCAAATTAAGGCTGTAAAAGTTGAAATCAAAACCGCTACATTAATTTCTTCTTGGAACCAGAGATTGCCAATTAAAAAGAGTGCGGTGATGATGCTGCAAACAATAAGGGCGCTGTTTGGGGTGCCAGTTTTGGGATGAACTTTTCCAAGAAAAGTCGGGAGGTAACCGGCCCGGCCAAGTGCGAATAATTGCCTGCTCGTGCCATAAACCATTCCATGGTAACTGGCAATCATTCCGAATATTGCAATGATGCCAAAACCATAAACCAATAATAAGTTTTGCCCTATGGGAATATCTTTGATTACTTTAGACAATGGGTAACTGATATCTTCACCGTTAGCATTGGTAACAATAGATTGAACATTTTGAACTGCTCCACAAGCAAAAAACCAAGTTGGTCCGATCAAGCCAATCAAGGTAAGTTGGCCCCACACAAGGCCGCGGGGGATGGAGCGGGTCGTATCTTGCGTTTCTTCTGAAGCGACAGAAACCGTTTCAATAATCACCAACCACCAAAGGCAATAAGGGATGGCATTAAGTACGGATATCCATCCTAAATCAGCAGGTAAAAGGGGCTTAGTCCAGATTCGGTCCCAGGAAAAATTGGTTGCAGCAAGACCCCAGAAAAGAAATAGACCACCAATTGCACCATAAGTCATAAATATCATGGCTTTGGATTGCAGCCTTACACCCATTACATGCAAAGCAAGGAATGCTAAAACGGTTCCCAATCCAGCGATAAGTTGCACGATATGACTTGGAGCATCAGGATTGAGTAAAAAAGCAACATAGCCGCCGGTTGCTAGCGCTGTGGCAATAGTTGCGAATTGACATTCCAGATACATGGACCAACCCATGATAAAACCAACCAAAGGGCCAAAGGCGCGTCTACCAAACCCTTGGGGCCCGCCGGCAAAGGGCATTGCAACAGAAAGTTCTGACAAAGCAAGAACCCAAATCAGATAAAGAAAACAAACAAAAAGAGTGGCAAGCAAAACAGCTACGGGAGTGTTGTTTTTAAGTGCAAGGTTCCAACCAAAATACTCGCCTGTGATTACTGAGCCTACTCCAAGAGCCCATATATCAAGGAACTTGAGTTGTTTTTTTAGTGCATGACTGCGTAAGAACCCGAGTTCTTCAGGGCGAATATCAGTGCGTTTGGCATTAGAATCCCAAAGCACATCTGCAACAACTTTATCAAGATCCGCTGAAGCTTGTTCGTTTATAATTTGATCCGCTTGTAGGGCCACAAAACACCTCAATATACTTTGAAGAAACAATTGATAATGAAGAGTTTAAGCCAACTTAAAGGCGGGATATTCTCATTCAAAGAAGTACATTAATGTACAGACACAAAAGATGCATCTAAAATATTACAAAATTTAGTTGAACAAAAGGGGCAGTAAAAGGTAAGAGACACACCCAGCGCAGTAGCAAAAGAATCAGTAAAGCAGAAGACTAGCCACGGAAATAAGAACCAACAGAAGCATTGCCACGGATTAACACGGAATTTCACGGAAAAGACAGAAGCAGAGACACGGTATGAAGAATAAGCAGAAGCGAAAGCAGAAGCATTGCCACGGATTAACACGGAATTTCACGAAAATAAGCAGAAGCAGAATAAGCCACGGAAACAAAACACATCTTTCAGAGCCGGATGCGTGAGCGACGGTATAAATATACTGTTTGGGAAGGGCCCCTTCGACAAGCTCAGGGACCGGGGTTCCTTCGGTAGGGTCATTGAGCTTGCCAGCAGTGAGCCAGCCGAACCCGTCGAACTTGGCCGTTAAGCTCAGGGACCGGGAAATCCTTGCGGTATGCCTGCATTTGCCCTGAAGGGGCAAAATAAGATAGCCCAGGGCAACGCCCTGGGAAAATGGCCCAATAAAACCCCCAGCCCTGAAAGGGCGAGAGGCGTTGTTGAGTGATTATCGCGCCCTTTCAGGGCTTATTTGATGGGGGATTTATTACCCGGGGTTGCGCTCCGCTTCCACCCCGGGCTATCCCTATTTCGCCCCTTTGGGACTTAGGAACCACCGCCTGTCATTCTCAGCGTTTGCTTAGGATCCATGGATATTAAAGAACTCCGCATGCGCGAAGTTGACTTTAAAGAATGTGCAAGATCCAAAGGTTCAAATGGAGGAGTTGCAGTGGGGCTTCCCCATCGCAACTCCTCTGTCTTTAAACAAACCCTATATCAATTAATGTAAGTAAAAAGAATAGACCCACCCAGCAGCGCAGTGCTCACTCTTACCCACAAATATTTTGGGGTAGATGAAAAGGCATGGAATTTGTTAAAGAAGGTTGTTTATGTAAATGGAGTAAGTAAACGCATGGATAAGAAGACATGGGCAATGAGCGAATTCGGTAAAGCCGAATTAGGTGACGCC
>CAMDHK010000060.1 GCA_945897965.1 Candidatus Kuenenia stuttgartensis
TTTTATCTGGGGAAATACGAAGTCACACAACAACAATGGGAGTTGGTGATGAAAAACAATCCCAGCACCGAAAAAGGACCCAAATTACCAGTTACTGATGTATCCTGGGAAGATGCCCAAATCTTTTGTGAAAAGCTGAACACTATTAGTAACAAAGCCTTCAGACTTCCTACTGAAGCAGAATGGGAATATTCCTGCAGGGCAAACACCAAATCGAGTTACCATTTTGGGGAGACTCTAACCCCTGCAAATGCAAATTATGTTGATTCTAAGCATGGCACCCCAATCGAAGTCGGTTCTTACAAACCTAATGGTTTCGGACTTCACGATATGCATGGGAATGTTTGGGAATGGTGCAATGATTTTTTTAGTGAATATCCAGAAGGAAAAGCGATCGACCCAAAAGGCCCAGAGGATGGCGAATTTAGAACAATCCGAGGCGGCGGTTTCGATGCTGTCACCAGGCTTCGTGCAGCTTTCCGCAATTTTTCATCACCAACCGATCAAACCAAAAGCATTGGCTTCCGCTTAGCTTTAACAAACGGATCATGATTTCCTTCTGTACCTTTTTCAGGCTCTTTTATACGATCATTTCTTCTTGACTCACCGGCCCTAAAGGCCATACTAGAAATAGACTAAGGCTAAGAATTATAAATGCATCAGAACAAAACCCACTAATTGAGGTATCAAATGCGATTAGATATCACCTTGTGCATAGGATTAACTTTTGGATTAACTTACGGTCACGCCTCTGAACCGATTAAACCTGAGCAATTTAATAAACTTCATTCAATCATCAAGCCAAATCCAGACGAAGAAAAATTCATGCAGATCCCCTGGATGATTGATCTTTGGGAAGCACGCAAAAAAGCCGCTTCTGAAGATAGACCTATCTTACTCTGGGAGATGGATGGCCATCCGCTTGGCTGCGTCTGAAACAACGGAGTCGTGGGCCGTGAGCTCACTTTTGCAGATGCGAAAATCATTGAAATTGTAAACAAGAATTTTGTACCCGTCGCAATGGACGATTGGTTTCAGCGTCGTAGGCAGGATGCCGAGGGAGACTTCTTTCGTAAGGTTGCAGATCAAGGACCACGGAAAGGACAAGGAGGCGGTACGCGCCAAGGAATTTACGCATTTACGGCAGATGGCAAACTCTTACAGTATCGCAACAGCCAAGACCCTGAAGTTATGCGTGCGTTTTTACTAAGCGCCCTAAAATCATGGGGAAGCCTATCACCCGCAGATCGTAGCGCTGCCAAGGCTGGCGTTCCCGAATTGAAAAAAATTGATCCACGGTATGTGCCTGCTCTAACTAAAGATACCCTAGTAGTAAATGTTCATGCACGCATTCTGGAAAAGGAAAATGATTTTTTCTGCCATGGCACTTGCAAATTCCCAGGTGGACAAAGGGCATCTCATGATCATATGTGGATTCGTGAATCCGAATGGCAGGCATTGCTTCCCAAAGATCCCAAGGTAGGCCAAGAGATTGCAATTCCGGAGAATCTGGTTTATCGGCTTTCTCGTTTTCACTTAATCGACAATACACGGGGTGAACCGCCGATGTGGGCACGCAATGAAGTGCGTAAAGCTTCACTAAAACTTGTTGTTTCAGACATAACTAATCACGAAGTACGCTTAAAATTAACAGGTGCAATTTTGCTTGCAACGGATGCAGATGATAAAAATGCAAAACGAGGTTACGATGCATCATTGATGGGCGAAATCTGCTACGAACCTTCCAAAAGAAAGATCATTAAGTTTAATGCTGTCGTCTTGGGCGAGCATTGGGGAGAAGGAACATACACAGGAGGTTCGCGCCCCGGGCGTACGCCATTCGGAATTGCTTTTGAGTTAGCAGATCCTACGAAACCAGCAGATCGTGTACCGCCACAGGCAATTCGTGAATCTGCAGGATACTACGAAGCGAGTAAATAAAAACCGTAAAAGCTGTTATTTAAACATTAAAATCAAGCCCTTTAAGGGTACCGGTGCTTGATCCGAATTTATCCGCATTGATCCCAGTGCGTTGCAACATACTGACATAAAGATTAGATAAAGGCGGTGGATTAGCAGGATCAAAAGCCAGATGCTGGCCATGCTTGAATCCGCCACCCGCAAGAATAACAGGCAGATTTTTAGTCGAGTGATTGCTAGCATTACCAAGGTTACTGCTAAAAAACACCGAAGTGCGATCAAGCAAATTCGAATCCTGCTCCTTGGTTTCCTTAAGTTTTGCAAGGAACGCTGAAAAGGTTTTCATCTTTTCAATTTCAACAGTTTTGAGTTGAGCAATTTTGGCAGGGTCTTGACCATGGTGCGAAAGATCGTGATGCCCCAAACTCACCCCTGGAATCGGCGGGACCAAACTGGTTCCCAAAAGAAGCATAGTAATCAATCGGGATGAATCAGTTTGCAAGGCAAGATGCGTTAAATCAAACATCAACCTAGCTTTGCCTGCTACATCTGCACCATTCGCAATATTTACTGGTTGCTTTGCTTCAACTTTGGGTTTTGGTTTCCGAGACCATTCTTCAGCAACGGCAAGGTTTTTCTCTAGCTCTCGAACACTAGTGAAATATTCATCCAACTTAGACTTATCAAGCTTACCCAATACTGGCGTTATTGCTTTTGCTTGTTCCGAAACTGAATCAAGAATACTTCGCCCATCGCGAAGCCTTTGAATTTGCGATTGAACTTCATCTGGCCGACCTTCAAGGAAAAGCCTAGCGAAAACGCTGGAAGGAAAACTATCGGAAGGCACGATGGCACCACTGCGTGTCCAAGATAGGCTGAAACCCTCGCAGGAAAGCGCGAGGCTAGGGAAGCGGGTATTCCCACCAATAAATGAAGCAGCATATTGATCAAGAGAAATGGAATTACGAAAACCAGCCCTGCGCTCTGGATGGGGTGCTGCAGTAAGGAAACTATAAATGGAATCATGGCTGGAACCAACATCAGGGTGTGACAACCCAGAAACCACAGTAAAATCATCTTTGAAAGGAGCCAAGGTTTCAAGATAAGGCGAAGGAGTGTAATTTTTGCCCGCTTCCTTGGGGAAGAAGTTGGCAGGATGCAAGCTTAACGGAGTGCAAATGCAAACCATACGCCGAGGAATACCCGCTGCTGGGTTTTGAGCATAAGCCTCAAGCCAAGGTAATGCCAGAGTGACGCCCGTAGCTTTTAGGAAATTCCTACGTGTTGCTTTAGGGTTCATGTACATGATTTCCTTGGTTATTTATTTAGAAAGAAATCACTTGCAGTTATTTCATGGACCAGTGATTTAAAACCATAATTATTTGTGCGAATCTTTGCAACTATCGCTTCGATACCTGGTTGATCCGTTGGTTGCGGAATAGAGCCGGTGGCATAAATAATAAGCCGTTCGGTAAGGGATCGCGCTATTTGATCTTTATCGGTAAGAAGCAAGGTCTTTAATTCGTCAATGTCTTTAAAAGCGCGCCCATCTGACAGAACATCAGCGGGATCGATTTTTCGCCCCTTACGGAAATTAGCAGGCCTGCCATCAAGAACATAATGCTCACGCCAACCGCCTATTACATCAAAACTTTCTAAGGCAAAACCAGGTGGGTCGATTTTGGAATGACATGAAGCACAAGATTCAATGGATCTGTGCTTGGCAAGTTGTTCTCTTATTGTAATTGCACCCCGAATGTCTGGTTCAACTGCTGCAATTCCTTCGGGTGGCCTTGGTGGTGGGGTTCCTAAAATACGCTCAAGAACCCAGGTCCCACGAAGAATCGGAGAGGTATAGGTACCATTTGCAGTAACTTTTAAAACACTTGCCATGGTTAACAAACCACCCCGATGGCTATCTTTGGGAAGCATTACTTTGCGAAATTCCCACCCGTTCACATCAGGGATGTTGTAATGCTTTGCGAGCCGACCATTGAGCATTGTGAAATCTGAAGCCACAAAATTAGTGATACTTAAATTGTTTTTTAAAACTTCTTCAAAGAAGAGGTAGGTTTCGCGAAGCATGGAAGCTTTCAGCATATCATCGTAATGGGGATAAATGATACTGCTTGGAATGGTAGCATCAATTTCACGAAGGTTAAGCCATTGACCAGCAAAGTTTTCAGTAAAGGAAGAAGCTTTTGGACTATTAAGCATACGCTCAACTTGATCATAAAGATTTTTCGGATCGCTCAACTTTTTCTGTTCTGCAAGATCGAAAAGTTCATCATCAGGCATGGTGCTCCAGAGAAAATACGACAACCTGCTGGCGATTGCGAAGTCGTCAAGTTTGCCTGGCTTTTCCTGAAGAAAGAGAAAATCTTTAGAAACCATGATCGCCATGAGTCCGACCCGAACAGCTTGTTCGAATGAGTATTTATCTGCTAGGCGTGCTTTTACAAGAGCTAGATAAGGCGCAATGTCATCAGCAGAAACCGATCTACGAAAAGCTCTGCGAGCAAAACTGCGAAGAATCTTACCCGCATCAGATTCAGGGTCGGTAGAAGCAACCTCAACCCGTTTACTGTAATTGTAAATAGGGGCGGCTTTAGTGGGAAGATCGCCAAAGATTCGACGATGACTAGGAGGAGGCCAAGATTCGTAAAGAGGGCCTTCAACCTCAACCCACTGAACAGCTAAACCAGGGCCCTCATAAGAATCAGAACCGATTTTGTGAACCGCTTGGGCACTTGCCAAACCATAGGGAAGAATTCGTATCGTTGCGCGAGGTTCGAGTTCTTGAGTGAATTCCAGAACGGTGGGTTTATCTGCGGGTGCATCAAAATAACCAACAAGATTATTTTTTCCTGTCATCCCCATCACCCCCGCATCAATGCGATACACAACAGGTTTACTCTGGCTTTGAAACCCAGATGCGGAGATACGAAATTTATACTTGCCCCTATCTGGAGGATAGAAAGAAGATAAACTAACCGCTTGCCAAGCGGAGGAGGAAAAGCAAATTACAGTTCCATCATCTTGATGCCGAAAGACTTTCTCCGTGGTAGCTTTGACAGAGTGCATATCCTTAAGACTGTATTGTTTTTTGATGAGAGGCGGTTGGGGCAGATTGGCGATTGCTGTTTTCAATCCTTTATCGGCACCTTCCAAATATTTATCCATCAAAAAAGAAGATGTATGCAAGGCTTCACCAATATTATCGAACCCATTGGAAGAACCATCTTGAGGCAACAATCCTCTTAATTCAACCGGAACACCCAAAAGATCACGCATGGTGTTTTCATATTCAATGTTGTTAAGCCTGCGCAAAACGACCCGACCTTCTTTTAATCGCTGAACATCGGCAAGCTTGGTGCTAGAGTTAATCCAATCAAAAACTGACAGTGATTCTTTTTCTGTTGGCTTGGTTTTTTCTTTTGGAGGCATCTCGCCTGATTTGATTTTTTTAAACACCAATTGCCAAGCATCGCGATTGGATCGATCCTCGAAATTTGAAGTAAGCTGATCAAGCTTAAAATTCCCCCTGAGCTTTTCAGAAGACTGCGAATGGCAGGAATAGCAATGTGTTTTAAGAGTAACTAAAGCTTTAGCATCAATTAAAGGTAGCGATGTTAAAACGAGTTCCTCTGCTCGTAATAGTCCAGCAACAACAAAAAAGAGCAAAGCAAAAGGAACGATCTTTGCGCACATAAAAAACCCGTCCGGAGATATCATCTTAAAGTTGAGACTAATCAACACCAAAACTTATTTAACAAATGAAATTATCGCTTAATAAAAGACTTGTTGCAACCCCCAAAACTCGAATTCGACCAGCCCAAACCACATATTCTTTCTACCATTCAAGGGCGAAAATCAAACGAGCAATACTATTCACCTTCACCCTTAAAAAATCAGAAAGATTGCGAAACTAAAACCCTGTAAATGGGTTTAATTATAAGTTGCCCGTTGTTTATTTTCTTCATCCCAAAGAGGTGATTTATGAAATTTCGGTCCTTGTTATCCGCCGCAGTTGCATTGTTTATTCTTTCTGGAACCGTTGAAGCTGCAAAGTCTAAGCCTGAACAAGGCACCATATCCAAGGTAGAACAAGATAGCGGCAAAGAATCGGGAACTATTACTGTAAAAGTTACTCCCAAGAAAAAGAAAAGTGACACCACACCAGCACCAACAACAGCCGAAGAAAAATCATTCAAAATTACTGAATCAACGAAACTAGAAACCGTATCTGGAAAGAAAAAAGATGCGACCACAACGCCTGCAAAATTCAGCGACCTTAAAGAAGGCAGCGGAGTGTTGATAACAAGTAATAAAAAATCAGTCGACAGCGTCAAAATAACCAAAGCTAAGAAAACAAAGAAGAAAAAGACCGCAGCTTAATTAAATCTGTTTTTCTTCATTACACACAACTAGGGAGGTTTTTATGAGACTCACTTGCGCACTCATGATAAGCGGCATTTTAACAATCGTTGGTCTTGGCATTTCTGCTGAAACCCCTGCAGATTCAAATACCAAAATGGTAACCATCGACAAAGCAGTTCTTGAAGATTCACTTATAAAAGGCTTTGGGGATGGTTGGAAAACAGCCAAGGGAAAATGGGATAATGTTGATGGCAGCATTAAAGGATCAGAAGTTAAAGCTGATATGCATGGTGCGGTTTCAAGGCATGATGCTAGCTTTAACGATGGAGTTATCTCATTTAATTTCAAACTTGAAGGGGCAAAAGGTATCAGTTTAAGTTTAAACGCAACCAAAGGCCACATTTGCAGGGTTGCAATCAAGTCTTCTGGTTTCTCGGTGGTTAAAGATTCACAAGACAAAAAAGCTGGTGATAAAGCTATGGTTCTTGCCAGCAGTGACATCGAGATTAAAGCAGGGGAATGGCACTCTATGGTGTTGGAACTTCATGGCCCAAACATGCTAGCAACCCTTGATGGCAAAACGACCATACTTGGAACCCACCCAGCGGTTGAAAAACCAAAAGCTAACATAGGCTTTACTGTTTCTGGTGAAAGCGCCTCTTTCAGGGGTCTTAAAGTTTCTTCAGGCACCTTATCCAAGAATTGGGATAAAACGAAGGACGCCCTTCTTAAGAATAACAAATAGCCTGAAATTTCTCCTACAAAACGAAGAATGCATTCTGCCCTAAAGCAAAATGCATTCTTTTATTTTTATCACCCAATTTTGCCGATTAGCTTTTCTTGGCTTTCTCAGCTTCCACCACTAATTCATTTACTTTCTTTTCGAGCTCTTCACCGCGAAGACCTTTGGCTCGGATAACACCCTTGTGATCAAGAATGTACATCGTGGGATAGAACCTAATGTTCCAATCTTTTAAAATCCCCTTGCGATCAGCGAACCAATGAACCCATGGCATTTTTTCTTTCTCAAGAAAACTAGTAAGTGTTTCTTTAGTGTCATCTCCAGAAATGGAAATAAAAGCAAAAGGCTTACCCTTAAGTTTCTCGTTCATTTCTCTTTCATGGGGAATCATCGCTTTACAAGGTCCGCACCATGTAGCCCAAATATCTAGCACAACAACTTTTCCTTTGTAATTGGAAAGCTTGTCTTCTTTATCGCCATCGATATTCAAACACAATACTTCGGGAGCAACTTTACCCACACTTAAGTTTTGAAGCTCAAACAAAGCTGCTTTGATGGTGTCGCCAATAGTTCCACGGCCCATGGATACATCCGCATAATCCTTGGCAAGCTTTTCATAAATCATTTCAGTTCTTTTATTCAATTCCTCGGCTTGTTTGGGGCCAACATCACCAGCTTCTTTCTGAAGATTTTCAGTGATGGCATACCAAGCAAGACCAGCCAAATTGCGATCGTCTGTTTTGGTTGCAATTTTTTCAAGAATAGAAGCGCCATCAGGGGTAGAACTAATGAACCCCAACACCGAAATCATCTTAGGATTTTTGGAATGATCTTTAACAATCATGTCAACCGCTTCCTTCATGATCTCTTTATTATTACCACGAGAAACCATGCTCATTGCAAAAACCAAGGCATCAAAAGACCCCTGATCAGTGGTTTGCATAGTTTTGGAAAGAGCAAGAGCTTTTTTTGCATAATCTTCACGTGGAAGCTTTAGCAAATTCTTTTGGATTTTTGGAATCAATTTCTGAGCCTCTTCAGGAGACTTGGCATCTTTGTATTCCTGAATCACATCATCTTGCAACTTTTTAAATTCGTTACGCAGCGAGTCAAGTTTTTTCTGACCTTCCGATTTTTCGACATCGGAGTCAGCAGTTTTAATCGGAGTAGCAGGTTTTGGTTGGGCTTTTTTACCCGTTGTATCCTGGGCAAACAAAGGCAAAACCATACCTAATAGAACTAGGTAAGCAAATCGAATTTTCATGCCATTTTCCTTTATTTAAACAACATTAAATATTCATAAAACAACCAATAATCATGTTGTATCATAAAGACTTTTGCAAGCTTAGCATTATAGAATCCAGCTTTTTAATAAATTAATCCTTGGAGTTCCCTCTTTTCTAGAAACAATGAAATCAAACTTATTTTGCTGAATTCTTACCATCTTCCAGTTAGGATGATATGGTTAGAAGAAGACTACAACCAAAGTAAGCTGCACAAATTATTCGCCCTGCTTTAATCGCAGTCTTCAACAACAATACATTTATTCTTCTGGAGTCAGGCTTTTGAAAAATCGCATTCTGGGCAATACCGGTGCCAATGTTTCTGAAATTGGATTTGGCGCTTGGGCCATTGGTGGAGGTTGGGGCCCACAAGCCAACGATGATTCCATCGCAGCACTAAACAAGGCCCTTGATCTAGGTGTTAACTTTATTGACACCGCAGAAGTATATGGCAACGGCAAAAGCGAACAAATCATCGGTGAAGTGCTTCGGGGCCGAAATACTGAAGTATATGTGGCAACCAAAACTCCACCCGTACCAGGAAAATGGCCACCATCCCCATATTGCAAAGCAGAGGATCGCTACCCAGAGGCATACCTTCGAAAAAACATTGACGAAAGAAGGAAAAATTTAGGTGTGGATTGCATAGACCTTTTACAGCTTCACACTTGGACACGTGCATGGAATCGAAACCCCACCCCACTAGATGTTCTCAAAAAACTTCAGGCTGAGGGTAAAATTAAACACATTGGAATTTCCACTCCAGAGCATGACCAAAATTCACTTATAGAACTTATGCGCAAGGGTTACCTCGACGCAGTTCAAGTAATTTACAACATTTTTGAACAAGAACCGGTTGCAGAACTTTTGCCTGCTGCAATCGAACATAATGTCGGGGTTATCATCAGAGTGGCATTTGATGAAGGCTCACTTACTGGGAAGTATGCATTAGGGCAGGAATTTCATGCAGATGATTTTCGAAGCAGATATTTCCAAGCAGACCGGCTTGATCGAACTGTTTCAAGGGTCGAACGCATCAAGGAAGATCTTGCAAAGCTAATGCCTGCAGATTCCTATACACTCGCAGATGTTGCGTTACGATTTGTTCTGGCTCATCCTGCAGTAAGCACGATCATCCCAGGTATCCGCAATGTTCACCAAGCAGAAGCCAATACCAAAGTATCGGATATGCCCCCTTTAACTGATGCAGTGATTCACAAATTAAGGGATCACTACTGGCACCGAGGCATTTGGTACGGCGGAAAATAAACTTTCAATCATACAAATGCCCATGGCATCTTCTAATATTCAAGTGTTTGACAAATCCATAAAAGGAACATTTTCCATGAGAGTTTTATCTAACGCAATTGTTTTTCTTTTAGGCGTATCGACAGCCATGGTTTCAGGGTATGAACCCCAAAAAGAAATCATGCTCTGGCCCAAAGGCATGCCAGAACCCAAAGTTCAAACTGAAATGCCCGAAGCATCTATCAAGGGGAAAGACGGAATTTCCCGCAGATCAAATGTTTCTAATCCCAGACTTATTGTTTTTAAACCCGAAGCAGGATCCAAAGCATCAAAGGCTGCAGTCATAGTAGTTCCAGGCGGCGGATTTGGCATTTTAGCAGATGAACACGAAGGTTCTGATGCTTGCAAATGGCTAGCAAAAAACGGCATCACCGCTTTTCAACTTGTTCATCGAACACCTACAAACAAACATACCGAGCCTCACGCAGGCCCTGTGCAAGATTTGCAAAAAGCCATTATCGAAGTCCGAAACAATGCCACAGATCTTAACATTGATACAGATAAAATCGGCGTGCTTGGTTTCTCCGCAGGTGGTCAGGTTACTCTTATTGCAGCTACCAACAAACCCAACTTTCCTATCGTTGATGATAAGGCAAACCATAAACCTGATTTTTTACTGCTGCTTTACCCTTACAAGATTTATGATCCTATGACTAAAAAATTAAGATCCGATATCAAAGTTGAAAACGGGCTACCCACATCCTTCATTGCTCAGGCCAGCGATGACACAGGTTCTCTTCCTCAGGGAAGCACCCTGCTCTTCCTAGAACTCATTAATAAAAAAATCCCCGCAGAACTACATATTTACGAACGGGGCGGGCATGGGTTTGGCATGAACTTGCGACCAGGAACCACTGGGCCAGGGGATTGGCAAAAACGGGCATTCGATTGGCTTTCTCAGCATAAACTGCTAATTCAACCCTAATGCCAGTATAAAAGATTAATCTCTGGCTTTGATTTATTCTTTGTTTCCTTAAAATAGGCACATTGAGTTCGTTTACCCGTTTTGTCTATTAATACTCTGCGGATTAACCTCACAGAGTTTACTATATTTTGCGCAGGCCCCTCACACTTGACTTCTAAGTTGGCGCTTGCAGGAAAGATCTTTTTATGAACGACGAGATCGTTGGCATCGATCTTGGCACCACCTTCAGCCTGGCTGCTTTTGTCCGTAATGGCAAAGCACAGGTTGTTAAGGATACTTCTGGTAATTCCCTCATCCCCAGCATCATAAGCATCCATACGGATGGTAGTGTATTTGTTGGCACAGAGGCTCAACGCCATTGCCTTACTGACCCAGAACACACTATTTTTAGCATCAAGCGTTTAATTGGAAGAACCTTAAAAGATCTTGAAAAAGACCTCCCTTTTATCCCCTATCAAATACGCGAAAACATTCGGGACGATGGCAGAATGGTTCTTACCGTTAAAATTGGGGACAAAGATTTCACCCCAGAGGAAGTATCTGCAATTATTTTGGGAGAAGTAAGGCGACTCGCTGGAAGTCCCACGAGAGCTGTTATCACCGTCCCAGCATATTTTGATGATTCCCAAAGGCAAGCCACACGAGATGCAGGGAAAATCGCTGGCCTGGATGTTCTTCGGATTATCAATGAACCCACTGCTGCTGCTCTTGCTTATGGCCTTGATCGTAAGCGCAATGGTACCATTGTGGTTTATGATCTGGGCGGTGGTACTTTTGATTGCTCCGTTCTTTCCATTGCTGATGGCGTTTTCAAAGTCCTCAGCACCAATGGTGACACCCACCTCGGTGGAGATGATTTTGATCACGCAATTATACAGCATGTTTTAGATGATAAACTTAACATCAAAACAAAACTGGATGCACGAACCATTGCAGCACTTAAATTAGAAGCTGAAAAAACAAAGCGAAACTTAAGCAGCAATGACCAAGCAGCTTTCAATTTAGATTCGCTTCCAACCCTCGGCATAACTCCTCTGGAAATTCCAAAAGAAAATTTCGAACAAAAAATCACTCCGCTGATTGAGCGCACTCTAGCTTGCTGCAAAAAAGCCCTCAAAGATGCAGGAATTAAAACCACATCTGTAGACGAAATCGTTCTCGTAGGGGGATCTTCCAGAGTTCCCCTAGTTCAGAAGATGGTTCAAGACTTCTTTGGTAAAAAACCCTTAACCTCGATCAACCCGGATGAAGCAGTAGCCATCGGCGCTGCAGTGCAAGGCGAAATACTATCAGGCAAACGCAAGAATCTATTACTATTGGATGTCATTCCACTTTCCCTAGGCATTGAAACTTTGGGTGGGGCAATCAGCAAACTAATCCACCGCAACACCACCATCCCTGCAATTGCAACCGAACGATTCTCCACCGGGGTAGACAATCAAACAGGAATTGTTTTCAACATCTATCAAGGCGAAAGAGAACTAGCTAAAGATTGCAAAAACCTTGGCAAATTCACCCTTTCAGGCTTCCCACCCATGCCCGCCCAAATGCCTCAGGTTGATGTCTCTTTTATTATTGATGCCAACGGGATTCTTACTGTAAGCGCAAAGGAAATCCGAAGCGGCGTGGAAGCAAGCGTGAAAGTGCAACCTGCAAGCGGCCTTAGCAAAGAAGAAATCGAAAATATTGTTCTCGATAGTATTGAACACGCAAGTGAAGATTTTAAACAAAGGATGCTAATCGAGTTAAGAACCAAAGCAGGCATTGATCTTAATCATGCACGAAGAATTCTTTCAAACTCCATGCTTCCTCTTTCTGAAAACGACAAATCGAATATCAACACGGCAATTGCAGCCGTGGAATCCTCACTGCTTCAGCAGGAACCTGCAATAATCAAAACTGTTCTTGATGAATTTCAAACAGTTTTAACACCCTACGCCTCAATGGCTATGGACGCTGCAGCCAAGATGTATCTTTCAAATCAAAACCCTGAACAACTAAATGATTTAGGAAAATAGACAATGAACTGGAACGATTTTCGGGATATAGGCGAACTGCTTTTAGCAAAGCATGGCAAACTTAATCCTCTTTCTGTGCGTTTTACTGATCTTCACAAATGGGTACTCGAGCTTGAAAACTTCGAAGGGAAACCTGAAGCTTCAAACGAAAAAATCCTCGAAGCAATCCAAATGGCTTGGTATGACGAATGGCAGGATGAGCACGGCGACGATTAGGCTTGTGCTTGTTTTTCAATCAATTCAAGTGCAACTTGTGCAGCAAGCTTAGCATTAGCGAGAAGTAGTTTTTCATTTGCAACAACCGTTGCACCTTGGGTAAATTCTGCAACCGCACGAAGAAGATAAGGTGTACTTGCTTGCCCTATGATTTTATCTTCAACGGATTTATGAATTGCATCATTTAATGCGTCTGACCAGACCTCTGGAGATAGAGCAAAACAACTTTCTACAGGAACACACAATAATATCGCAGAGTTTGAATACTTCCAGTGTTCAACAGCTATAGCAGCAAGTTCTTTTACATTTTGAATGCAAGGAATTTTAAATCCACTAAATCTAACGAAAAATGCAGGAAATTCATCAGTTTGAAAACCAAATACTGGAACTGCTAACGATTCTAGAACCTCGAGTGTTGCACCAAGATTCAGAATATTTTTTGCCCCCGCACAAACAACAATAACTTGGTTTCGGGAAAGTTCCAGCAAATCTGATGATACATCTAACGGCTTATCGTTCGCACAATGATGAACACCGCCTATACCCCCTGTTGCAAAAACACGGATTCCAGCTTTGGCAGCAATTTTCAAAGTGCCTGAAACTGTTAGAGCTGCTGTTTTTTTTTGGGCAACAGCTATGCCTATTTCCCTTGATCCTGCTTTAAGGATTCCACTTTCTGTAGCTAATTTTTTTATTTCTTCGACAGTACAACCAACCGTGATCACACCATCAATTATTGCAAGGGTTGAGGGGTGGGCATTTTCTTTGCGAATACAATCTTCCATTGCATGGGCGATTTCAAGATTTTTGGGGTACGCCAACCCTTGGCTGATTACTGAACTTTCCAAAGCAACCACTGCTTTTTTAGAATCCAAAGCGTTTCTAGCGCTCGTGGCGACTTTCATGCGGGTCTTCCTTTTTGATCATGCCTAGATAACTTAGATAACGATCTGGGCTAATAACCCTACGAAAAACCTGCCTTTTAATTGCACAACCTGTTTCATGCGTATGGGTACAGTCTGCAAATTCGCAGTAAGGCAACATTGGTCGAAATTCTCTAAAAAAGTTCTCAACTTCTGAGGGCATTTGATTCGACAACTCAAAAGATCGAATGCCAGGAGTATCCACAACCCAACCCTTGCACTCCAATGGAATTAATTTTGCAGAAGTGGTGGTATGCTTGCCCTTTTGATTAACTTCACTTACGACATTAACCCTTAACCCGAGGTTGGGTTGTACTGCATTTAACAACGAAGATTTACCAACACCGCTTTGTCCACACACTACCGATTGCTTATTCGACAACACATGCCTTACATCATCAATCCCTACGCCTGTTCGAGTGCTTGTGAATAACACCTTGTAGCCAAGTTGCGAATATAAACCAACTAAGTACTGGTATTGATCTTCGCTAATCAGATCAACCTTGTTGAAACAGAGTATCGGTTCGAGGTTGCCTTCCAGAGCACCTGCAATATATCGATCCACCAAATGCACTTTTAATTCCGGTTGAGAAAGCGATATCACAAACATCACTTGATCAACATTAGCAACAATGACATGATCTTTATGCTTAGACTTCCTCGTCAATATCCCTTTTCTAGGTTCAACGGTCTGAACTACACCAACTGGCAGAACCGCACTGTCCGGCACCGGGTCTAACTTTGGCACAAGTTCTTGAGCTAAAGGAATCTGTTCTGGAATTATCCAAACTTTATCGCCCGTTGTTACGGCACTTCGCTCATCCGTCGCAAGTGTTTTAAGCAACCGCCTTACGGTGCATCGATAAATTACACCATTTCCTACCTGAACCAAAACAGTTAAACCAGTGATTTGAATCACGCGACCAGGCATGGCATTAATTAAATCTGCAGCGGGCCTAACTTCACCATCTTGGCCACCAGAATCATCATTGGTAATGATTGTACGCTTACGGGAAATATCCCCCTTGGCACGAACTTGTTGGGTACCAGATAGGTCATCAATTTTTTCAGAAGCAGTTTTAAAATCGCGGGTAAAATCATTCACACGAGGGGCTTTACCCCTATTCTTAATGAAATCCACCCTGATTTTTTTCTTCTTACTCATGCCCTTTACTTTCTATCAAATGAAGATTTTTAAATTATACAACATTTGGGGTTGTTAGAACTCTAGATTTAGTCAGTGCTTTTTAACTTTTGATGAATAACTAAGCATCTAGCACAAAAAACAGGCAGGCATACCACCCCCTTCCCGCAATACATGCTAAAACAGTTCAAATAACTGCAAATATCAACATCTAAAATATTTTCAAAATTGGCACAAAGATTGCATATGTATAAATGTTCAAGTTCTGTTCACATGGAAGGAATAGAAATTGTTTACATCACATGAACTTTTAGGTTACCTAGAGGAACCTCACTTCATTAAGGAAAATGCTATGAACGAAAACGAAATTGTAGAAATATCGTTACTATTATCCAAAGCTCACCTCCAACTATTGGAAGATCTTGCAGATTCAAAGCGTTGCTCGCTAGGAGAGGCTGTACGATTATTACTAAAGCAATGCACCATGTTAAAATAATTATCCAGAAACCTTAGAAAGATTACTTTTAGAATTATCTGCAATTTCTTGATGAAGTGAAACACCATGAGAATCCATGGTAACAACTACGGGGAAATCAGTAACAACCATTTCCCAAACCGCTTCGGGGCTACCGAACTTTTCTTTTAAATAAACATTAGGTACATTGCTTACACAAGCAGCATAGATCTGAGCAGCGCCACCTATCGCATGCAAATAAACACAACCAAATTCCTTGCAAGCTTGTAAAGTTTTAGTCCCCATTCCGCCTTTGCCAATAACCGCTTTAATACCATATCTCTTTATCACCTCAGCCTGATAAGGTTCCTCTCGAATCGAAGTAGTAGGGCCCGCAGCAACAACTTTATAAACTCCATCTTTCTCTAGAATTACTGGGCCACAATGATAAATCACTGCATCTTTAAGGATGGGAAGATCGCCCCCTTTAAACAAATATTTATGAACCTCATCCCTACCTGTGAATATTTTCCCTGATAGCAAAACAATATCACCAGCTTTAAGAGCCCGGATTTTTTCTTCGAAAATCGGAGTGGTCAACCGAACAACATTAGTAGACTGCGAACCTAATTTGCCTAAATCAATTGCAGTAAACGATTCCCCTTCTTTTTGAAGCTCAAAGTTTTCATTTGCTTCCTGATAAAGCCATTCATGAACCTTTCCAGAAAGATCGAGAGTAACTCCTCGCCTTCGATATGCCCAACACATATAAGCAACAGAAACAAAGAAAGAAGCAGGCAACCGGTTCAAGGTCCCAATCTTACATGCACCCAGCGTAAGCTTCCCCCCAAAACCCATAGGCCCAATACCCAGTTTATTTGCATCTTCCAACACCTGATTTTCAAGATGCGAAAGCTGAAGATCAGGATTTACATCATCAACAGTCCGAAGTAATTGCTGCTTAGCAAATTCGTAACCACTAGCACGGTCACCCCCGATACAAACGCCTAAAAATCCAGGACCACAACCTTTGCCCTGTGCTTGCCAAACAGCATCTAAAATTACAGCTTTAGCACCAGCGAGATCACGATCACAGCGTACACCATTGATCGAAGCAGGAAGGGAGTACTGGGCGCTCATGTTTTCACAACCGCCACCCTTTAGAATCAATTTTATTTCAATGTGAGCGCTATCATGCTGATGCCAATGAAAAACCGGAGAGCCCGGGCCGATATTATCACCACTATTTTTCCCGGTCACACTATCAACAGAATTCTGTCTGAGATAGCCTAACTCTGTCGCTTTAGAAACAGCAGAAATACAGGCTTTTTCTATATTAATCTGGTTGGTGGACACCGGAGTAGAAATGTAAAAAGTGATAGTACCAGTATCCTGACAGATCGGTGCACTTTTCTCTTTGGCCATCAGAATATTCTTATAAACAAGCTCAAGCGCAAGATCAGCATTGGAACCCTGCTGCTCTAAAACACGATTCAGATCGATCACTTCCCTTACATCTTTGGGTAAGCTGGTCGAAGTGCGACGAACAAGTTCCAGTATATTTTTAAATAGCAATTCATTCATAACAACACATCCATTTTAAAATAATTTAATCAGACAGAATTTCCCTTTAGCGCCCTTAAACAATCAAGCAAGGTTTCATCAAGTTTATATTTACTCGACCAACCCGTATATTGCTTTATCTTATCTAATGAAGGAACCCTGTTAAGAATTTCTTCAAAACCCGATGGCATTACATCCTCATATGGAATCATTTTCATTTCTAACAAAGGATCAACAAGCGACCGGATTTTATCTGCAAGATTACGAATCGAAATTTCTTCGGCATTGCCTATGTTGTATACCTGCCCATTACACGAATCATGATTCATAAGAGAAAGCATGGCATCAACAGCATCTTCAACATGGCAAAACGATCGGGTTTGTGTTCCATCACCAAAAACAGTGAGAGGAATACCATTGATTGCTTGAGATAAAAGGTTAGGTATTACAGCACCATAAGCTTGATTTTGCCTAGGCCCTACAATGTTAAAGAATCTACCTACAACGAGTGGAATACTTTTATCACGATACAAAGAAAGCAGCAAGTATTCTGAAAGCAATTTACTACAAGCGTAAGCCCATCTTGCTTTATCTGGTTCCCCCAACACCAAGGGAAGGCCTTCAGTAAGTGGTGAAACATTAGTTTTGCCATAAACCTCACTGGTACTTGCATAAAATATTTTCTGATGCGAAGAGGCAACAGCACAAATATCGCGAATTTGATCAACTTGAGTATTGGCAGTGCCAATGGGATTTTCAATAACCCGGCGAACCCCAAGGGTAGCAGCAAGAAGATAAATTTGATCAGCATCTGTAATAAGGCTTCTAAATAAAGATGAATCAGAAACAGAACCCTGAACATATTTAAAGGCAGAAGAGTTCAGATTGAAAAGATTATTGGAATTATTCCAAGGGGCGTGATCAAGTGCAACAACATGGTGATTATCGCAAAGCAGTCGAGAAATCAAATGACTCCCGATAAAACCAGCACCACCAGTAACAAGACATTTAGCCATGATTCACTTAAGTATCAATCTTGCAAACGAAATAATTTACGCAGAGCATCAATAAGCGAATGATTAGAGGCATTGCCTTTTTGCATTTCTTCTGCGAGGGCGCTAATGGGTCCATGAAGAAACTTATTTTGCAAAAGGCGAAAAGCACCTTCAATGTAATCTTTATCTTCCTTGGACAGTTTGCCATTTAATTTGGAAAGCAAGTTTGCAACAACAGTCTTGCGTTTGGTTTCAAACTCCTGATTAAGTCTGGCAATCACCGGGCCATTGCGCCGGCGCTCCCAATCGGCCAAGAATCTGGAAGATTCTTGTTCAACAATGACTTCTGCCTGAGGAACATGCTTCAATCGTTCCTTGAGAGTTGATTCGCGTATTTTCTGAAGATCATCAATATTAAAAAGGCAAGTTTGATCGCCATCATGAATTGTGGGATCAAAATCTCTGGGAACAGCAATATCTAGGATAACCAAGGATCTACCATTGCGTTTGTGCGAGACCGAGGAAAAGAATTCCTTGGTAACGATCGGCTCCTGAGAACCTGTTGAACTAATAATAATGTCTGCGTGAA